>JADGBP010000218.1 GCA_015231395.1 Desulfamplus sp.
TAATCACATAAATTTTAGATAAATTAAACCTGTTATTCAGGATGAACCTTTATCGGAGGTTACTACTTATGAAAGTAATATTGAAAGAAACAATAGACACTCTTGGCATTGTCGGCACCGAGTGCAAAGTCGCTCCGGGATATGCCAGAAATTATCTTTTCCCACATGGCAAAGCTATTGAGGCAACACCGCAGAACAGAAAAGTGATAGAACAGGCAAAGATAAAATTTGACCTGCAAATTGCAAAAGAGAAAAAACTTGCTCAGGAGATGGCGGAAAGAGTCAAAGGTATTGAATGCATTATCAAAGCAAAAGTTTATGAGGAGATTCGTCTCTATGGCTCTGTGACAACCCATGACATCAAGGCTGCACTTGATGCACAAAATATCAACATAGAGCGTCGTTCCATCCTTCTTCCTGAACCTATTAAAATAGCCGGTGAATACAAGGTGCCTGTCCGTCTTTACAAGGATGTTGAGCCTGAAATTACCGTCAAGGTAGTTGGTGAAAAAGACAATTCCTGATCTGTGTACTTGATCTCTTTACCATGACAACACATTTTGGTTTTCATGGTCGGGAGTGGCAAAAAAACTGCCATGAGAGTTTATATATAAAGATAAAGACTCTTCTGAACTTAAACTTAATTAATTCAGCAAGAGAATAATTCAACAGGATAAGACGTAATGAGCGGATATAAGAAAAATCCGCTCATTTTTTTTTTGCTTTTCAATGTTCTTGGCTCTCTTGTTGATGCAATAATTTCATTTTGCTTTTTTAAATTTTTTTTCGTAAAAAGAGTTTTTTATAAAAAGTCTTTTAAAAAACAAAAAATATATTGGGCAATTTAAAGAACAAAAAATATATTGGGCAATGCCGTGTTAAATCGAAAAGAAAACATTTCTGACCCTCTTTTAAGCAAAATTCCCCCCCATGATATTTATGCGGAAGAGTCTTTGCTAAGTGCTGTGCTGATAGATAATGAGAATATTTTGGATGTTGTTGAGATACTCAAGCCAGAAGATTTCTATAAAAAAGCCCATGAAAAGATATTCAAGGCAATTGTTGAGCTTTTTGCCAGAGATCTTCCTGCGGATCTTGTTACTGTAGCTACCCGCATGAGTGAGAAAAATGAGCTTGAAGAGATTGGTGGAGCAGCATTTTTAGCATCAATTGCAGATGCCGCACCCATGGCAATCAATGCTGTTCATTACGCACGGATTATCAAGGGAAAATCGTCGCTTCGTTCTCTGATTCACAGCTCGTCAGCCATTATTGATCGGTGCATGAAAGACAGGGGGGATTTTGAGCAGATCATTGATTTTGCTCAAAATGCAGTTTTTAAAATTTACGAGTCCAAATCAGCCAAATCCTTTACAGACCTTGGAGATTTGATCAATCTTAACATTACCATGCTTGAAAATAATCAGGGGAAACAGGGCAACCTCTCTGGGCTTACCACAGGCTATACAAAACTTGATTCTCTTACCTCGGGGCTTCAAAAATCTGATCTAATTATTATTGCAGCAAGACCCAGTATGGGAAAAACCGCTTTTGCCCTTAATCTTGCCCGTAATGTTGCAATGGAGGAGAGAGTGCCTGTTGCTGTGTTCTCTCTTGAGATGTCCAAAGAGCAACTATCCATGCGTCTTTTGACTTCAGAGGCAAGAATTGACTCAAGCCGGCTCAAGGGCGGTTTTATCAACGAGGACGATTGGCGTAATACCACCTATGCCGCCGGTATTTTGAATGCACTGCCAATTTTCATTGATGATACCCCCAATATTACCACAATGGAGATTCGTGCCAAAACCCGGCGGTTGAAGATGGATAAAGGGCTGGGGTTAATAATTATTGATTATCTTCAGTTGATGAAGGCACCCTTTCACTCTGAAAGAAGAGACCTTGAAATAGCGGAAATATCACGTTCACTCAAGGCATTGGCAAAAGAGCTTGATATTCCGGTGATAGCTCTTTCCCAGCTTAACCGTCTGCTGGAGCAGCGTTCTGAAAAACGCCCCCTTTTATCTGACCTCAGGGAGTCAGGTGCTCTGGAGCAGGATGCCGATATTGTTGCATTTATATACAGGGATGAGGTCTATAATAAAGAGGAAAACAACCCGAACAGAGGCAAGGCGGAAGTTATTATTGCCAAGAACAGGAACGGCTCTGTCGGGACTGCTCACATGGCATTTCTGGCGTCTTTCACCCGTTTCGAGGAGCTTGCACCTGATTCTTATCAATCGTACGAATAATGCTAATTATCATCCTGAATAATGGAACTCAAAAACACAAACCAAACTCAAAAAACAACCCAAACTCAAAAATACAATTCAAACTCAAAAATACAACTCAAACTCAAAAATACAACTCAAACTCAAAAATACAACTCAAACTCAAAAATACAACTCAAACTCAAAAAAAATCAAGGAAACAGTAAATGCGGGATATAAAAGAATTGACAAGAGGTGATCTTGCATTGTGGTTTGAAGAACATAATATGAGAGCTTTTCGTGCAAAGCAGGTATTCAAATGGATATACTTACGTCAAGCAGAGACATTTGATGAAATGACAGACCTTGCAAAAGATGCAAGAAAACTGCTTAAAGAACATTTTTACATTGCAAGGCTTGAAATTGAATCCACTGAAATTTCCTCTGACGGCACTGAAAAATTGCTCTTTAAACTTATAGATGGCAACTATATTGAAGCTGTTATTATTCCACAGAAAGATCATTTTACACTCTGCATATCCTCTCAAGCAGGATGTGCTCAAGGTTGCAAATTTTGTCTTACAGCAAAAGGAGGCTTTGTCCGCAACCTCACTGCTGGCGAGATAATCTCACAGGTCAGGGATGCCAGAAAACATATGCTTATGAGGGATACATCAAAATATACTGTAACATGGGATGATACAGAAGAAATTGCCTGTGACGATGATGTGAATGAAAATGGACTATCTTCCGGTCACATAGCCAACATCGTATTCATGGGTATGGGAGAACCCCTTGCCAATTATGATGCTGTGGTTAAAGCTCTTGATACTCTTACAGATACTGATTTTGGTCTTAAATTCTCTCCTCGTCGTGTTACGATATCAACATGTGGACTTGTTCCGGAAATTCGCCGTCTCTGTATGGATACTGATGCAAATTTGGCTATATCTCTCAACGCCACAGAAGATGCCACAAGATCCATGCTTATGCCCATCAACAGAAAATATCCCATAAAGGAGCTACTGGAAACCTGTCGTTCCTATAAGCTGAAAACACGGGACAAGATTACTTTTGAGTATATTCTTATTAAAGGTGTTAATGACAGTGATGAAGATGCAAAACGCCTTGTCCGTATGCTTGGTCCTATAAAATCAAAGATGAATATTATACCCTTTAACCCACATGAAAAAAGTGAATTTCAAAGACCTGCACCAGATGAAATTAGTCGTTTTGTCCAGATACTTCTGGATCGGCAGGTTACTGCAATTGTTAGAAAAAGCAGAGGAGTAGATATCTCTGCCGCATGTGGTCAGTTGAGGGCAAAAAAGTCAGTTGAAGGCTAAGATTCACAGTTGAGGGAAAACAGATTGTCTTGAATTTTACGAAGGAAAGTTATTTTAATGTTAGTTGAGGTTAAGGGTCACAGTTGAGGACATGTGGTCATTTGAGGAAAAGCAGATGGTCTTGATTTTTACGAAGGAAATTTAATTTTAATGTCTGGATTTAAAACCCATCTCTACGGCGGGATAGCAGCAGGTCTGACTACTTCAACTGCCTTTATAATAAAAGATCCGTCAATGTTTACTGTAATTCAGTTGTCAGGTATTTTTCTGACTGGCACAATTGGCGGTTTGCTCCCTGACCTTGACAGTGACTCAAGCAAACCCTTCTCAATTCTTTTCACCTTGCTATCCATGATTGTGCCAGTTCTTTTTTTTAGAGAGATTTCAATAATATGGCTCTATTTCACATCTCTGACCGAGCCGTTATTTGGTTATTTATCAAAACTGCAACCTTTTAAAATCAACCTATTCCCTACTCAATTCAGCCTGTTTTCAACTCAATTCAACCTGTTTTCAAATCAATTCAGTCCTTTTCCAACTAAACTTGGGCCTTTCCCATCTCTTGAGCAGATCAAGCCGGAATTTATCATAACATATTTTGTCATTTCCTATTTTTTAATTAGATACTGCTTGTGCAAATTAATTCAAAAAATTACCTCTCACAGAGGGATTATGCACAGTATTCCTTTTGCCCTACTTTGTGCAGAGACAGGTTTTTTAATATTTATTCCATCTGGCAAACAGATGGCAGTTGCTGTGGGAATTTCCATCTTTTTAGGATGCATCACACATCTTCTGCTGGATGAACTTAACTCCATAACATTGAGATCTGGATTTATTCCAAAGCTCAAGATGTCTTCAGGAAGTGCCATGAAATTAAAATCCAACTCTATTGTAAATACCATTATGATTTACATGCTTGTGATTGCAGGAGGAATGAAAATTATGGAATTAATGGGATTAAGGACTCTTTTGAAATAGATTGGATAGGTAAA
>JADGBP010000219.1 GCA_015231395.1 Desulfamplus sp.
TCTTACCATTCTTAACCTCAGATTACCTATTGATTCTGGCAAGTTGGAGAGTCGGTTAAAGCTGAGGTTAAGAATGGTAAGATGACCAAGATTGCCTATGGATTCTGGAAGCTCGGTAAGTTGGATACTGTCAAGGTTAAGCTCGGTAACTGAAAGAAGTGTATCTTTGTCTCTGGGCAGACCAATCCAGCCTTTGTGCCATTTAGATTCAACATACTGATGATCAGGGATATTATTGCGATCTGCCCATTCCCAAAGTTCTTTGAGCCACTCTGGACAGTAGTTTATATCTATCAGTCTGTTGCTTTGACTTGTCTGCAATATTTGGTTCATGCTTGAGTATCCTTATTTTGAGCTGGCACGCTTTTGACAGGTTCGTGAGTTTGATAGAGTGTTTCATAACATGTTCAGGGTATGATATTCAACGGGTTTAGAACTATCAGAATCTACTTTTCTTGAACTTTTTGTCATTTTTTATCTCTGAGTTCTCTATTTTTATTGACATTTTTTGCAGTTTGTAAGAAGGGGTTTAGTTACGGATTTCAGATTATCAGATATAATTGTCTTAATAGCCCAGCGTTTACGGACGACCGCAGTGTAATGTAATGCGGTTATATTTTTTTCAAATGATTACTCAAGGAGTAATAAACATGAAGAACCCAAGATTTTTTGAGCGGGAGTTATTTACTTATCTAATTATTGTAACCGTTATCTCCCTTTTTGCATTAACAGATGTCTATACTGGAGTAGGAGGGGTCAGATTAGCGTTTGCTGAAGAAACTACAGATACTATGAATTCCTCAGTGTCATATAAAAATTCATACTATCCTAACGTTTCAAAAACCAATATCTCTTCTTCAATTATCCCCAATAGAACAGAAAGGTTAGGAACGCCACGGAGTTCAGATCAACCAAACCTGACTCCTTATAAACCAGACGACTGGTCAGATATAATAGTTGTTTCCAATACCACCGGAGCTACAGCATATATTGCTATAGACAGTGTTATTTATACCACCGATAATGTTTATGTTAATTGGGCTGTTACTAACGATAGTATGGCTTCAATTTACACCACATTCGTAACAACGCTTTATTTAGATGGCGTTGAAATAACAAGTTGGAATACTGATTTTTTGGAATCATATTGGTTTGCTTCTATAACAGATTACTCTATAGGCAATCTGAGTGCCGGCACGCATACTATCAAAATTAAGACTGATTCTACCTGGGATGTCAGCGAAAGCAATGAGTTTGATAATGAATACACCAAGACAATAACTGTTCAACCTGATCCCTCTGAACAAGAACCAAATGATCTTTATCACAAAGTAATCATCAAAACTCCCCAGACAGAAGAAGAAATTGCCAATTCTCCTGTTGTATTTAAAGACAAGAACTTTACTCTCAGTTTCCCACACTACACTCCACCGGTTGATATTTACATCGCAATATATAACAGCGGGTCAAATCAGTTGTTATTTGTAGATTCAGATAAAGCCTTGACAAATGATTTCTCACCTTATGCAACCGCTACTAATGGAAATATCTCGACTTCCTTCTCTGTAGAGGTAGACTTATTGCTATATTCATTGCTTTCGGATTTTTCCGATCAATATTCAGTCTACTGGCTTATTGCCCCTTCAAATGGCGGCGACATAATGCAAAGTATTTATGGTGAGCGGTATGAGTTGGGCTTTTATGGCGTTAAAGATCAGCAAGCATTATTTGAGTTTGATGAGTCACAAATTGAAGGTAATGATGGAACTCAAAATATAGAGAACTTATTAGGTGCTATAAAAAATCAATATTGGGTTTTTTCTACAAAGTTAACAGAGCAGGAAGTTCGACAAATTGTTTCCAAATACCCAAGCATTATCCCTAAAGAATGGCATAAAACACATGGATTGCTCATAGAAGTTAATCTTCTTGACAGCCAATATAAGGAATCACTAAACCTTTTAGGTTTAGAAAAAGGGATTATATCAGTAGATCAACGCATATTTATTGGTGATAATATTAACCGTTCATTTTTTGTTCCACCTTCAGACAAGATTCCACCAAAAGACAATACTTCTAATTTTTATGATAAAGAAGGTGATAATTGGCACTTGGGATATATTGATATCCTCGATGCTTGGAAAATTGAGGCTGGAAGTGAAGATATTTTAATAGGTATTATTGATGGTGGCTTTAACACAGATCATGATGATTTAATAGGGAGGTTTAAAAAGCCTTTTTCAACGGCTGCAAGAAAGTGTACAACTGATGACGAAATAGATAGTGAAAACCATGGGACAGGTGTTAGCGGTGCTATTGCAGCAAATCCACATAATGGCAAAGGAATTTCTGGTATTAATTGGAAGTCAAATTTAGTTGTTGATACTTACTACGATGAAATTAGTGCTTTTGATAATATCATTAAATATAGTAAGCTTGTCAAAGTAATCAATAATTCTTGGGGTAAGATAGGTAAAAACCCAAAAGACTGTGATGGTAATGAAAAGGAGTACCTAATAGGTATAGCAGGCACAACAACTGGTGGTATTAAATTTAGTAGAGATTTCAGGCGTACTTCAATCATAAATTCTGATACCTTATTTGTGTGGGCTGCTGGTAATGATGGAATAGATGCAAACACACAAAATGGGGCTATTCATCTTGATGGTAACGCCAATATTTCAAGAGTTAATAATTCTATAGTTGTCGCTTCAATAGGAAAAGATGGTAAATTAATTCATTCTAGTGATTATGGTTCAACTGTTGATATTGCAGCACCAACAGAATATAAAAGTACAAAAAGAAATAAGACATTGACATTGAAGGAACAAATGCAAGATGGGCTTATAGGACCAGTGACAGACAACGCATATTACTTTGAAGCATCTGACGACTCTGATTATGGAATTGCATCTGATGGACTTCATGCATTTAATGGAACTTCTGCTGCTGCACCATTAGTAACTGGTGTGGCATCATTAATCTTTTCCTTATACCCTGACTTCACTCCTGAACAGGTAAAAAATATTATAATTGATAGTGTAAAAGACTCACCTAAAGTTACAGAGCGAAATACAACAGCGAACGGTAGCCCACAAAAACTTAGCAGCCTTAATGTGCCGGATATTCCAATACTTAATGCTGGCAAAGCTCTACAGCTTGCTAAAGAAATATATGGTGGTGGGTTAACATCTACTTCTAAAATGTCTAACCCTTTTCCAAATCCTTATATGTCAAAAGTTAAGATTTCATTTAATTCCACAAAACAATATCTGGAAGTTACTGGAATAGATTGGAAAGTTAAAACCTATCAGGATTATAATAATTCATGGGAAGTTATTGATGCTGGTCATAGCGATATCAGTTCAATAGAATCAAATATTTTTTCAGGTACAAGTACAAGTCAGCCATCTATTATTGTGGCAGATATAACCTTAACAGATAAGAATGATGGTACAAAAACCGTGTTATTGGATAACCGAACGTCTGAAGTAATACGACCGTATTCATTCTCTGTAAAACTCACAGATTCATCAACAAAAGAATATATTTCAGATGCAACAATTACTATTGATGGTTTTGATGGAGTCTCTAAATTGACAAACATTAATGGTTCTGTAGGTATACATCTTGAACCCGGTACATATAAAGTATATGCATCTCATCCAGATTATGAAGATACTGTTTTAGTGGTAAATGTACCAGAAAATGGTTTTACCTCAACTGGCAGTATATTTTTTATGTCTATGAATCCAAAAGAGACTATTATAACATGTTCAGAGTCTGAAAAAGAATTTGCTGGTGAATGTATTGCCAAAACCTGTGAGGCTGATGGGTATAACTGCCCTTCATGTAGTAGTAATGAAGTTTTAAAATACAATAGTGATGGTAGTGGATATTGTGAAGTATCAATTGCTAAAACCTGTGAGACTGATGGTTATAACTGTCCTTCATGTAGTAGTAATGAAACTTTAAAATACAATAGTGATGGCAGTGGGTATTGTGAAGTATCAACTACACCACCAGACAATAGTGATTTTACAGCTATTGGGGAATGTGTAGAACCTTCTTATTTTTCTGCCTACTATTTTGGTGATTTTGTAAAATTTAAAAGTACTGTTGAAAAGCTTGGTGGTATTTGGGGGAATCCAGAGTCACTGAAAACATGTCTACAGTGCGTGGAAGCAGTTGCTAAATATGACATAGAATTTACTAACTATAGTAGAACTTTTTGTTTTAGATTGCCTCAAGCTGAAGATGGATCTAATTTCGCTTATTTTCTATTTAGTAAAGATGATGACAATTTTATACCCTACATTAATAACTATAAGTTAATTAAATAAACGTATTAGATTTCTTATTGGTCAAAATGAATCACAGATTGACACGGATTGAGGGATTTCACAGAAAAAATCAGTGGAATTTGTGGAATCAGGTTAATCCGTGATTCTGAATCAGGATTAGCAGGATAAAAGTATAAGACTGGATAAAATTAATCCTGCAAATCCTTTAATCTTGGGTATCCTGATTT
>JADGBP010000021.1 GCA_015231395.1 Desulfamplus sp.
GAATTGAAACAAAAGTTAAACAAAAAGAAATTTAGTAAAAGCCGAAAAAAAGCAATAGAGGAAGTTATCCAATACTTTGAAAATCATCGAGAATGGATGCAATACGACAAGTATCTGGAAGCTGGCTATCCTATCGGCACAGGTGTAGTTGAGTCAACCTGCGGTCATACAGTAAAAGATCGTATGGAAGGAACAGGACGACGCTGGTCGATTAAAGGGGCTGAATCCACACTGTTGTTGCGTTCCGTTTATACAAGCAATGATTGGGACGCCTATTGGTCTTTCCATATGACTATGGAAAGGCACAGACTTTATCACAGAACGATTCATCTATGCCAACTTGAAGATAGTTGTGCGAGTGTGGGTAGCGTAAAGAAAAAGGCCGCATAGCATATGTTCCAATTTAAAAAGGCTACACTCATATGAAACTACCAGACCATGTCGATAAGCTCCGGAACCTCATCGAAGCAGCCTTTGATAAACAGTTTGCCCGTCTTGGTATTGGCAAAACCAAACAATTGAACATTGAAAAACTTCCTGAAGAGGTCAGAGCCAAGCGTCTGCGGTTTGAAGAGATGCTGAAAAGCCATATTGGTGAAACCGGAGACTATGAACCTGCACGGGAAAAGCTCATTGACGAGCTGACTTTTACGCTGTTCAATCGGATGGCTGCAATCAAGGTGATGGAGGCTGCCACTCTTTTCCCGCCTGTGCTGACCAAACAGCCGGAACATGGCGACAGATCCTTTGGTCACAAGGCATGGCTGGAGATGAATACTCATATGCGAGATGAAGAGCTGGAAGGCATACGGGAATATATCAAGCATGCCTTTAACGAACAGGGTAAAACCCTTCCGCTTTACAGTGTAACCTATCCCTATGCCTTGCTGCCGGATACCATCAGTCTCAATGAGATTATCGACACCTTCAATGCGGTAGAAAAAGACACCCAGGTGGGCAGCGATATCTGGCAGAGTGATGATGTTCTTGGCTGGATGTATGAGAGCTACAACAATAAGAAAAAACAGGCTCATAAAGAGAGTAAGGCTAAGACCGAGTACAACAAAGTCTCCCTGCAATCACAGGTCTATACCCCTCGCTGGGTGGTGCAGTTTCTGGTGGAAAATTCACTGGGCAAACTCTATCTGGAGATGTATCCAGACTCAGAAATCAAGCACCGCTACAAGATTGCCAATGCACCCCATACTCAAGAACGCAAGCTCAAACCACTGCATGAAATAAAGATCATTGATCCGGCTTGTGGGTCAGGTAATTTTCTGCTCTATGCCTTTGACTTTTTCTATGAACTTTATATCGATCAGATCGAGAACTACGGCGTTGACAAATATGAGGTGAAGGATATTCCCAAGTGGATTATCGAACACAACCTGCACGGGATTGATCTGGATGACCGGGCTGTTCAGCTTGCCCAACTTGGTCTGTTCATCAAAGCGAGAAAGAAACGCAGAAGCATTGGAGAACTCTCCTTTAATGTGGTCTCTTCCGACTTCTTTTTGCCGGAATATGAAGCTGTTGAGCACATCTTTACTAAAGGCACCAAACTGGATCAGAACCAGCGGGAACTGATTGCCGAAATCTGGAATGATCTGAAATATGCCTATAAATTCGGTTCTCTGATCAGGATTGATGAGTGGTTGAGTTCCAGATTTAAACAGTTGGAGGAGCAAGCCAAAGAAGATCTCTTTGGACAGGCGAATCTGGAATCACACAGAAATTTTGCTGCCACCTTCTTTGAAAATCTCAAAACAGCAGTCAGGCAATATGCACAGGCTCAGGGTACCACCTTCCTGACCAGCAAGACCCGTGATGCCATCACATTCCTTGAACTGTTGACCACGGAATACGATGTAGCTACCGCCAATCCACCCTATACCGACAGTTCTGACTTTGGCCCGGAGTTAAAGGGATTTATCGAGGCCAATTACAAGAAACCGTACAAGTTCCACACCAACCTCTATGCCACTTTTATCAAGCGGTGTTATGAGATGACAGGTGCTGACGGCAAGGTCGCCATGATTCACCCTCGGACATTCATGTATATTAAAACATTTGAAAATGTTCGAAAATATATGTTGGATAGTTCTAAAATTGAAATTCTTGTTGAGCTTGGTTGTGGTGGAGTTTTTGAACTTACAAATGTTGCGGTTGATGCTGTGATGTATGTCACTGGCAAAAAATCATTTTGTGAAGAAGGGTTATATTTTGATCTGAAATTTTATCATAACTATACGAAGAAAGGCTTAATATTTGAAAAAATATATCAAAACTACTTTGATAATATTAAGGATGGGAAGAGATACTCAGTTTCCCAATCCAAGCTGAAGATCATCAAATCCTGGCCTTTTATTTACTGGATTTCCGATGAGTTTCGGGAGAAGTTTGGGGGAGATACTACAGGAGACACCTTAAAATTATGTTCAGGTTTAGGGACAGGTAACAACAATAGATTTGTAAGATTTTGGTGGGAAATTGATCCACTAACTATTTCTAAAGATAAATGGTTTTTTCTAGCTAAAGGAGGACCATACAATAAATGGTATGGGAATTTATGGTTATGTGTTAACTGGGAAGATAATGGTCGTGAAATAAAAAATAACAAAGATGAAAAAGGAAAATTATTATCTAGGCCACAAAATATTCCGTTTTATTTTAAAGAAGGCCTGTCTTTTGCCAAAGCAGGCTCAAAAACACCATCATTTAGATATATGCCTCATAATTCAATTTTTGATAGTAGTAGCCCAGCAATTTTCATTAAGAACTATAAAAACCTTCATTACTCCATTGCATTACTAAATTCAAAAATCGCCTCTTATCTACTTGAATGCCTTAACCCAACGGCTGGAATGCAAGTCGGCGACATTGAGCGGACGCCTTTTGTTATTCCAGATAAAAATAACGAATCATTAATTTCTTTACGATCAGAAGATAATATAAATCATAAAAAACTCTTATGTACTTATTCACTCATTGAATTTAACTACCAGATTTCACCTCTCATTAAATTTAATAATGAAAGCAATATCAAAAATCGTGTTAAAACTTTTTTCAACTACAAGAACCATATTCTTTCCGAAGTCCTCCTAAATGAAGCGATCATCAACGAAAAAATATTTGAGGTCTACGATCTGACCGAGCATGACAAGGCGATGGTGCTGGCTAAAGAAGGTGAAAGTATTGGTGGACTGCCGGTTTTAGCAGAAGCCAGGGATGCCTATCTTTCTGAAACTGAAGCAACAAAGGAGTTCCCACTGGATGCTGTTCGGGATTTTATTGAATCCTTGCCGACCAGAGAGTTTACGGCTGATGAACGTGAAGCCATCGAAAACGGATTTCCATCGCTTTACCAGAGCAACAACGATCTGGAAGAATTCTGCACCCGTCATCAGGTGAATCCCATCAATGTCTGGTACTGGTTCAAACAGAGCAATGTAATTCCCCAGCAGCGAATGCATACACTGGCCATGGAATTTCTTGCTGATATGATCCGTGAAATCCTGATGGAGGATGAAGACGGTATTATCCCTCTGGTTCCCAATGCCGGTGAAAAGATACTCCTTGACCGCATTGAGGAAAAATTCCGTGAAAAGGGCTTCAGCTCTGCCCAATACTCCAGTTTTGACACGGTTCTGGGTCGCCCGCTTCATGAGTACCTGAATAGACATTTCTTTGCAGAACTCTCCGATCACCTCAACCTGTTTATGTATCTGCCCAAGACACCGTTCATCTGGCACCTCTCCAGCGGCCCTGAACAGGGGTTTGATTGTTACATCATCATCTACAAATGGAGTCGGGACAAGCTGATGCGTCTGCGTTCGGTGTATATCGAGCACCGTGAACGTTCACTGGTGAACCGTCAGAGCGATCTGGCCGGTAATGAAAGTGCCGACGCCCAGAATGAGAAAGACCGTATCTTCCGACAGCTCAAAGAGATTGAGGAGTTCAAGGCAAAGATTGATGATCTGCTGGCTGAAGGCTATAACCCGATCCTCGATGACGGTGTGGGTAAAAACATCGCTCCCCTGCAAAAGAGAAAGATGATCCCTTATGAGGTGCTCAATGCGGGTCAACTTGCAAAGTATCTGAATGCGGATTGGTAGGGGGAAAACCACAGAAGATGGACACGGATAAATACCAATCCGCTGAAAAAGCGGACAATGATCTGCTCAATGATATTCGACAGATTATTGCACAGGCCAGAAGCCTGACTGTAAGAAGTGTTAATTCTCTGCAAGTGCTGTCAAATTATCTGATTGGCCGACGGCTTGTGGAGGAAAAACAGAAAGGTCAGAAACGAGCGGAATATGGCAAGAAAACACTGAAACGCCTGTCAGTTGAATTGACACAAGAGTTTGGCCGGGGATACTCACAGACAAACCTTGAATATATGAGAAAATTTTATCATACCTACGCTGAAGACTTGAATGAAAAATTCCAGACACTGTTTGAGAAATCAGGAAGTGACAAACCTCAGACACTGTCTGAGGAATCTAATATTATTAAAGTATCGCAATCCATGTCTGCTAAATTGCCGCTCAGTTGGTCCCATTATCTCTTTTTAATGGGGATCTCCAATAAAGATGAGCGAAAATTTTATGAAATCGAGGCTGCCAATGAAAACTGGTCTCTTCGTGAACTAAAACGTCAATTTGATACAAGCCTTTTTGAAAGACTGGTTTTGAGTCGTGATAAAGCCGGTGTTAAGAAGCTTTCAGAAAAGGGACTGTTAATTGAACGTCATTCAGATATGGTAAAAGATCCATATGTGTTGGAGTTTTTAGGGCTGGAAGAAAACAGTAAATATTCTGAGACCGATCTGGAAACAGCCATTATTGACAAATTAGAACATTTTTTACTGGAGCTTGGCAAAGGGTTCCTTTTTGAGGCACGTCAGAAACGTTTTACTTTTGATGAAGATCATTTCTTTGTGGATCTTGTCTTTTATAATCGCCTGTTGCGCTGCTATGTACTTATTGATTTGAAAATAGGTGAGTTGAAACATCAGGATCTTGGCCAGATGCAGATGTATGTAAACTATTTTGACCGCTTTGTGAAGCTGGAGGATGAAAAGGCAACAGTTGGAATCATTCTGTGCAAGAAAAAAAAGGATTCCCTGGTGGAAATCACACTTCCTGAAGATGCCAATATTCATGCTTCAAAATATCAGTTGTACCTTCCCGATAAAGAAGCATTGAAAAAACAACTGGAACAAGCACAGCAGGATTGGGAGGCACGTCATGAAAAATAATTGTCGTATAAATTGGTTATCTATTCATGACACCAGATCCCGACGTCTATATTGGAGATTCTCTATCATATGATTGATATCTGGTTTAATAAAGATTTGCAGTGCATCCTCGATACCCATCCTGTAGCGGTATTTATTGATGAATCCGGAGATGCTGAATTCCTGTTGAAAACCGTTGAAAACAAGTTCACCATCCATCAGGTAAACTCAGAGGTGGAGGAGCTGCATGTAAAGTATCTCATCGAAAAGGCACGCCAAGCACAGCCTGCCAAAAAAAAGTTTCTTGTTTACACCCGCATGAATAAAGATGACCTCAAGTTTGTACGGGAGTATTGTGAGACACACGGTTGCCTGGAAATCCGTTACCTGCAGAACTACATCAAGGACAAGGTTCATCAGACTCTGAATCTGAATATCAATCTTCCCAAAGATGATCTGATTGCTGCCGCCAAAGTCAGTGTCGGCAAGGATAGCACCTACTGGATGGATCTTTGCCACAAAGGTGCAACCGAGATATTTGATCTGAACAAGGAGTTGCTGCCTTTTATTCATGATCCAGACACATATTCAAAAGAAAAATATGATTCTCAACTCAGGGAAACCTTTTACCGCAAAGTCAATGACCTGCTCGGACAGGATTATCTAAACAAACCGGCTGCAACGTTGGCCGGAGAAGTGGTTAAAGCCATGCTTGATGGTCTGGCACATGCGAACTGCAACAAGACTCTGGAGGCGGTATACAAGAACTGGCTCGACTCGATTACCTGCAGGAATTCCTTAAACGGCTACCTTGGCAGTTATTCTCTACCCAAAAAACTGGATATCTGGAACGTCAGCATTCACCATCCCTTTGGTAAGATTGATGAAAAATGGCTGGCTGAAATCGGGAAAAAACTTTTCAACAAAGCTGCTATACCTGATATCCTTGCTAAACTGCACCAGCGTAATCTATCCAAGCAGGCTCAGGCTCTTGGGATACTCTTCTGGATTGATGTGATCGCACTGATGGAGTTTGACCCAGGGGTTATAGCCTATCTCAGTTCATTCAGCGAATGTGTGGAATTCTATAAAAAGCACTTCTACAAGCTGGATAGTGCCATTCGCAACCTCTATGATAGATTCCTGAACAAAAGAGATCTGCTTGAACCATTTCAGGAACTCTACAAAGAACATGTTTCCGTCTTTCTGGATAAATGGTTCAAGCACTGGAGCGGCTACAAGGAGACCCAAACAGGAACACTTCAGAGAATCATTGATGATAACAGCAGTGTAAAGACCGTCGTTATTGTCGGTGATGGTGTGACCTTTGAAATCGCTGAACAGGTGGCCGCAACGCTTAACGTCATAGTAAAATCCACACAATATGTGCTCAAACGGGATGCCATTATTGCGGATATTCCTTCTGAAACCGAAAACAACATGAGCCGTATCTACATGGACAATGGAGTGACAGAGGCGGTTCATAGTAATCGGGAAAAGTATCTGACGGCTCAGAATCCGGATGTTGCCATGGACTTTATTCGACTTGATCAGGTCAATGAAGAATCCCGTCCGGGTCAGTTTCTGATCTGCACCTATAAAGATATCGATGACATGGGAGAAAAGCTTCAGCAGAAGGCACTTAAATATTTCCCCGAGACCATAGAATTCTTTGCTCAAAAGATCGCGATTCTCTTAAATAGTGGCTATGCCAAGGTTTATCTCATTTCAGACCATGGCTTTGTTCTGACTGGTCTGTTGAGTGAAGCGGATAAAATTTCTGTTTCCCCAGAAGGCGAGTTTTATAAGGCTGAAAGATATATACGTTCTAAAAGCAGGCAAACAGACCTGACCCCTGCTCTGATTGAAGCAGAAAAAAGCTACAAACAGTTCCGCTATCTCTACTTTGCAAGGAACATCAACCCCTTCAAGACTCCGGGACTGTATGGCTTTTCCCATGGTGGGGTATCTCCCCAGGAATTGGTGACGCCTTGTTTCTGTTGGGAGAGATCGGGTGGTTCTACTGCATCTCTGTCTGTTGGCATTGAAAACAAGGCTGATCTGAAAGATATCACTGGTGAACTTTTTCAGATCAAAATTCAGGCCGCCAAAGGTGCAGGAGACCTGTTCTCCAAAGACAGGAAGGTCTATTTGCTTTTCTTTGCCAGTAAAATACAGTTTAACAAGAGTGATGTCTTCACCATTCAACGCAATGAGCACGTCACCAAGGAATATACATTTGACGGTCATCCGGAAATAGAAGTCCAGCTTCTGGATGCGACCACCAAGCAGCAACTGGATCGGGCTGTTATCAAGCAGAATAAAGAGAGAGATTTAGGCGGGCTTTTTTAAAGATTTAAGGAACCGATTATGGCGGTATTGAATGACCTGGATATAAAACTTCTGGAGCACTTCAGAGGGTACGTGGTCAAAAAAGACCTTGTTCTCTCTATCAAAGTAGGTGCCAATGTTCCAGTGTTTGTGCTTGAATATTTGATTGCAAACTCATGCTCCACCGATGATGAAGAAAAAATCCGCATCGGCATGGAGAACGTTAAAAAGGTTCTCAGCGAGCATTATGTAAATCCTGAAGAGAGCTCTTTGATCCATTCCAAGATACGGGAAAAAGGCCGCTACAAGATCATTGACAAAATATCCGTGGAACTGGACTCTAAAAAAGATATCTACTGGGCAAAACTTCAGAACAGCAACATCAAGAACGGTAATATCAATGATGATCTGGTGAAGCAGCATGAAAAAATGCTGATGGGTGGAATCTGGGCCATTATTGATGTCGAGTATGATCCAAGTATTAAAATTGGTCAGAACATCTTTCCGTTTGTCATAACCGAGATTAAACCCATTCAGCTGTCGAGCTTTGACAATAGCAAAATAATCAACAAGCGCAAGGAGTTCACCAAAAAGGAGTGGCTGGATATCCTCCTTCGAAGCTGTGGCTATGAGCCAGAGGCAGAAGGTGTCTCCGACCGAATCAAGATGCTCCTCCTGTCAAGATTGCTGCCCATGGTTGAATCGAATTTCAACTTTGTTGAGCTTGGGCCACGCTCTACCGGTAAATCTTTTGTATTTAAAGAGCTCACCCCTTATGCCGTGTTGATTTCTGGGGGACAGGGAACCGTAGCCAAACTTTTTGTCCACGGTTCAACAGGTAAAGTGGGTGCGGTAGGTCAATGGGATGCCATCTGTTTCGATGAGGCCACAGACAGAATCTTCAAGGATCGTGATGCTGTACCTCTGATGAAGGACTATATGGAATCCGGATCTTTTTCCCGGGCCGGTGCAGGAGGAGAAATTACCGGAGTCGCATCCATTATCCTCAACGGTAACATCAACCAGCCGGTTGAAACAGTTCTTCAGACATCCCATCTGTTCAGTCCGCTTTCCGATGAGGTGAATAATGATACCGCCTTTCTCGACCGTATCCACTTTTATCTGCCAGGCTGGGAGATGATCAAGTTTTCACCTAAACATTTCACATCCAGCTTCGGGTTCAGTACCGATTATTTTTCAGAAGCTCTCAAATCATTCCGGCGTATTACCTATACCGATGCACTGGAAAAATACTACTCTCTGGGTTCCCATCTGAAACAGAGGGATACCAAGCCAGTTAAAAAGATAGTTTCCGGTTTAATTAAACTGCTGCACCCGGATGGCGAATATACCAAGGAAGATATCAAGGAGTATCTCGAAATCGCCCTTGAAATGCGTCGACGGGTCAAGGAACAGCTCAAGCGCATTGGCGGAATGGAGTTCTGGGATACCAATTTCTCTTATATCGATAAAGAAACACAGGAAGAGTTCTTTGTTGGCCTGCCCGAAGAAAAGGGTTCACATCTGATCGAAAGCACTCCCCTTCCTCCTGGAATCTGCTACACCAGTACAAGTGATGGAGAAAGTATTGCCCTTGTAAGGATAGAAACCGTTACTGCAGCAGGATCTGGAAAGCTGAACATTACAGGGGTCAATAATACTGCTGTGAAGGAGAACATCAAAAACACCTACCAATACATTAAAGCCAACGAAAAAACGATCTTGAGTGACAAGCATTCTCTGAAAAACTATGATGTCACCATTCAGGTAACCAACCTCCTCGGTGCTGCCATCTCATCAGGCATAGGATCGGCTGTTTATATTGCAATTGTCTCCTCACTTTACAAGAAGAATCTCAAAGCTGGTCTTGCGGTGCTTGGTAATATCTCGGTGGGAGGGGCCATTGAAAGATCAATTAATTTTGCTGACAAAGTAACCATGCTTTCAGAGAATGGGGCAAAAAACGTTATAGTTCCAATGGACAACCTCAATGAGCTTTCAAATGTGCCACCGACAGTCCTTGGTAATACGGATGTGCCGTTCTACCAGAACAATCAGATGCTGATGCAAAAAGCGATACTGTTGGACTAAATTGATCTGAATGGGGGGTCTAAGCCCTAACCCTCGAAAATTCTGTGGGGGTTTTTGAGGTGATAAAGGCTGTCATGTCTCTGGCTCTCCCTTTTTCCCCGAGCTGAAAAATTTTCCACCTCGGGAAAAGCATCTAAGTCCGCGTAAGTATAATTACATAAGTTACATAATTTACTCAAAGATATGATGATTAAAAATTCCACGCAATAAAAAATATATTTATTATACAGTTTATTATTTGAACGGCGGTGTTTACCTTTTACCTGATGGTAAACACCACTTTTCCGTTCAGCTTCCAAAAATCTCAGTTAAAAACCTTGATTTCTTTATTGACCTTCCTGAATACATCTGTGGATAAGTAAGATACAACCGCTGCATCGCCCTACTTAATCCTACGAACGCAATCCTACGCTCCTCTTCAATATCACTATCACCTTGCTTATTTGGCATCACTCCATCAGCCAGTCCTATGATAAAGACTACTTTAAACTCCAACCCTTTTGACTTATGAATCGTCATCAAGGCTACACCATTTTTGTTACAGGTGTTTTCTTCTTTGAACGACTCTGTAAAGTTTAACAACTCTGTAATTCTTTGATACTTTGCAGCTACAATCTGTAACTGGTTGATGTTTTCAATCTTAGAATCATCTGGTGTTGGAACATCATCATCAGAGATATAATGGTCATAATCTAATCTATCACGAAGGATATGAGTTATATCTGACGGTTCTAACAGGTTTGCATCTCTTATCAGTGGATTCATTATTTCCAGAAACTCTCTAACATGCTTTCTCAAATACGGAACTTCCACAGGGATATGTTTCAACGCCTGATAGAGATGTTCGTTTCTCTGTGCTGCAAACTCCTCAAGTCCAGCCATGAAAGTTTTACCAATATACCTGTTAGGAACATTGATAATGTTTTTCAGGGCTTCATCTCCATCATCAGAATCAGGATTATTTATAACTCTCATGTAATCCAGCAGAAGTTTTACCTCTCTTCTTTGATAGAAACTTGAACCATTCTCAATATGATATGGTATCTCGTTTTGTTTCAAACTATCTTCAATAGGACGACTCAGGCTATTAGCACGGTATAATACTGCAATATCGCTAAAACAGTATCCGTTGACCTCAATCAGTCCTATGATTTCATTCACAATCTGAACAGCTTCGTCATCTTCATTTACAGCAGATATTACTACAGCATCAGCACCAGACAGGTTATCAGTTCTTAAAACCTTGTTAATCTTTTTTGTGTTATGATTTATCAGGTTTTGACACAGCCCCAGTATCTGCGGGGTTGACCGATAGTTAATATCAAGTATGAACCTCTTGCTCTGTGGAAAAACCTTATTAAAGTTAATGATATTTCCAACTGATGCCCCAGTAAAGCTGTATATACTCTGCCAGTCGTCAGCACAGACCCAAAACGATGAAGTTTTGCCGTTATTAATCAACAATTTTAGAATCTCTATCTGAAGATATGTGGTATCTTGGAACTCATCAACCAATATATGATGATACGTTTCTTGATACTTATCTCTTATCTCCTGATTTTGTGATAACAAATTGTAAGTCTCAAACAGAAGATCGTTAAAATCTAACATTAATTTTTTACGTTTTTCGTCCTCATAGGCTGAGTATATCTCCCCAATAAATTTCATGGTTGTATCGTAATTGTAAAACTCCTTAAAATCATCAGGAGTTATAATGTTATTCTTTGCAAGGTTAATTTCTCTTATGATTAAACCTACAGGGATATTTTTTATCTTCTTTTTCTTCATCACCTGTTTGATAAATTTAATCTGGTCATTTCCTTGCAGAAGTTCAAATGTCCTTCCCTCCTGTTTCAAGAGTGAATAGCAGAAACCGTGAATGGTTGATAATATTACTCTTGATGCGTCATGCTCCAGTAAAGGAGATAGTTTATTCTTCATTGATTGAGCTGCATTTCTTGTAAATGTTAAACCTAAAATGCTTTCAGGAGAGACACCATGTCTTTCCACAAGCTCTTTTATCCGATGGGTCATGGTTACGGTCTTTCCTGAGCCAGGCACTGAAATCACACAAGCTGTTCCATAAAGGAAATTTGCTGATTCGCGTTGGCGGGGATTCAGATTTATCATGGAACCTCCTTTAATTTTTAAACCAGTCATCGCAATAGACCTTGTATTCACAAGTTCCACATTTCCATGTTCCATCAGCGTTAGGAATGAAAACTCCTTTTTGTATTCCGTTATAGACTTCTTTTATCTTTTTAACGGCACGGTGTTCATCGTCTCTGTTGCGTGAAGTGTAAACTTGTTCAAATCTTGGTGTTTTAGTCTTGACCAAACAGTCAAGTTTCAGAACTATCTCACGGTCAGCATATCCATTCATTCTGGCTGCTATTGAATATACTGTAAGTTGAAAGTTACTATGAACCTCATTAATAGTGGTCGAAGTTCCAACTGTTTTATAATCGCTTATGATAACTGTATCATTCTCATCACGCTCTACTACATCCATGACTCCTATGATGGGTAACTCGATACCGTCAATAACGAATTGAAACGGTTCTTCTACTGCTATTACCTCGTATTGGTCTCTGGGGGCTTGACTCATATATGTCTTTATAAGCTCCTTTCCTTGCTCAAGAAGTGATTCAAAACTCTTGCCTTTGGAATACCTGACATTGTCAGTATTGTTGATAGCATCAGTCCAGTATTGTTCAAATAACTGTGTCAAATCTTCAAGTCTCATATTGTTTCCTATAATCTTTTCCTGATTATAGTCAGCCAATACACGATGAATAGTTGACCCGAACATGAGATTATCAGATGTATGGGTTCTTTGCATCTTATCAACCCGTGAGAACTTGTAATATAAACCACAATCTAAATATGCTTTTATTCCTGATGCTGAAAGATGGGGTTGTTTCCTCATCTCTAAAATATTACTGTCAATATCCATGTTTATCTCCTTTTAATTTCAGTAATTTGTAAGTTTATGGGAGTAGAAACAGCTCTCCTCTGTTTTGAAATACTCCCATAAATTTTAAACTGTGATTGGTTTATGCGGCTTGCTGGAGTTGTCTGATGAATGAGCTTGCGTCAATTGATGTGAGATAATCAATCCCTGAAAGATTGAATGTCTCTGCAACCATAGATGATAGTTCATCGTCTGCAATACCACGTCTTTTGGCAAGAGACATAATAGCGTTCTTTTGTGCTATACTCATTCTGGCGTCTTGCTTGATTGGTGAGACGTTTCCTCCTGATTTAGTTTGCTGAGGTTTGGTTTCCTCTTTTTTCGTCTTGGTATTTGCTGCTTTACTAACTTTCGCCTCATTGGTTTTCTGTATATTGTCATCCTTTGTTGTTTCCTTTCTGGAATTAGATGTAACAGGTTTATTATTTGGCTTTGTTTGTGCAGCATTTCTGTTAGCATTAAATCTTACAGGTTCCGGCTGCTGTATTTCAGGCTCATAATCCTGCTGATTCACATCTGGTTCTGGTATCTCCTGAACAATTGGTTTAGGTTTCTCCAATAGTTTTTCAACCTTTGGCTTTGGTCTTGAAGATTGTTGATTACCTCCAAT
>JADGBP010000220.1 GCA_015231395.1 Desulfamplus sp.
GCATGATACAATGAGCTTATTTTGGCAAGGTGTATCAGAGGGGTACAGCCACAGGTTTTTGTGATATTATTTAAAATTGCCATATAGATAACTCCTTAATTTAATAAGCACTGATTTTTCCGGAAAAACGAGCAGATGGAGAACTCATTAAAACTTTGATGATAGAGAACTCATTAAAACTTTGATGAAAGAATATGATCTCTCAAAAAAATCTAATATCAATCGTTTTGGGGTATATTTTTTAGATGAATTAAGGAAGTCGATCGATGTTGACTATCAATTGGAAGTAATTTCAACAAATTGAGTCTGAAGCATACGAGCAAAAATAAAATGTTAATGTAACAAATTTTTTTATACTGCGTGATTTCGCACGAATCGGTTCCGTACCTCTACTGGGGAAAAATATCTGGTAATCTTCCTTAAATTTTAAACCTGCCTACCATCTCATCAAGCCTGGTTGCAAGTTTTGACAACCCTTCAGCACTTTGTTTAACTTGGTTGCTTTTTTTAGCAATTTCACTGGAAGACATGTTGAGATCACTGATCTCTTTTGACATGTCATCCAAGATTGTAGAACTCTGATTTACATTGGCATTGACGTCTTCAATCCCGCTGGATGCATGGGAAATATTCTGGGCAATTTCATTGGTTGCCGAAGATTGCTCTTCCACAGCCGTAGCAATAGTTGAAACAATGTCGTTTACATCGGCGATAACACCAGAAATTTCTTCTATACTTTTTAAAGCTCCTTCTGAACTAATCTGAATATCATCAATTTTATTTTTGATATCCATAGAAGCATCAGAGGTCTGCTTCGCAAGGTCTTTTATCTCATTGGCGACGACAGCAAACCCTTTCCCTGATTCTCCAGCCCTGGCAGCTTCAATTGTGGCATTAAGGGAAAGTAGATTAACCTGTTCTGAAATATCCGTTATCGTTTCAACAACCATACCAATGCTGTGTGCTGCTGAACTCAATTGATTCATTTTTTCTGTTGATTCATTCGCCTTCGATACCGCACTAAGCGTTATGTCTCTTGCCTTTTCTGCATTTTGAGCGATTTCATTGATAGTGGAATTCATCTCTTGTGCTCCACTGGCAACGGTTCCAAGATTAGTGCTTGACTGTTCCATGGTTGCTGCAACAGTCTTCATATTGGCAGTCATCTCTTCAGCTGCCGCAGACACTGTATTTGTTTTTTGATAAGTTTGATCCGAAATTTTTGACATATATTCAGCAATGGAAGACATTTCAGTTGAGGATGAGGAAAGTGTCCCAACTCCCTGAGTAATGTCCGTTATCATTTCCTGGAGTTTCTCGATAAATTCATTAAAACGGCTGGCAAGCTGCCCGATTTCGTCTTTTGTTTGGATTGGCAGTCTTGTGGTCAGATCTCCTTCCCCCTGGGATAATTCTGTCAAGGTATGCACAACTCTTTTGACTGGTTTGACAATGGCCCTTGTAAATAAAAGGGCCGTCAAAATAATACAGACTATACCTATTACAGCGACAATGATCGCAGCAAACTTTAGAGTTTTTACGGCAGCAAAAGCCTCAATCTCATCTATTTCAGCCAAGAGTGCCCAATTAAGATTTTCAAATCTTAATGGTGTATAAGCTGAAAGTACAGGAATACCGTTGTAATCAATTACAATTTGTTCATTTGTATTGCCTTTAAGGGCATTCCTGGATGCCTGTGTGTCCACTTTTCCTTTTTCCGGATTCTTAAATGAGGCAATGACAGAATGATTGTTCGGATCTAAATAGGAATCTGAACGCATGAGCATATCATCTCCAATCAGGTAAGTTTCACTGGATTTCCCCATTCCGGATCGTTCCTGCATTATTCGATTCAGGTTATCAAGGGGAAACTGAAAAATCAGTATCCCAATTTTTTCATCTCCCTGAAAAATAGGAGAAGCCACAAACCCTGCCGGTGCCTCATACGATGGGAAATATTGTTGTAGATCTGTGAAAATAACGGTTTCTGTTGAATTTGATGCATTGGCTTTTTTATATGCGTCTGCAAAATTTGTGTTTGAGTAGGGACCTGTCTTTAATGAAGTGGCAAAATCCAGTTCTTTGAAGACAGAATAAATAATTGTCCCCGTGTCGGGGTGTACAAGAAAGATGTCATAATAACCGAATTTTTTTAAGTAATTTCGGATAGCCGGATGATAAAGACCATGGGTCTGACTATAGGTTGATTTGTCCTTAGCTGAATCGAGCTTATCTTTAGAGCCCAGTGGATTAGGATTGTTTTTGATATAATAATATTGAAGAGCGACCGTTTTATCATCCAGCTTATTAATTATGGAATCAACTTCGGGTATTTTTCCGTTATTCTGTTGTTGATATGAATCTGAGAAATCTTTTTGATAATAATTCGCCAGTTTTTTTCTAAACTCTTGAATATTCTCTTTATTCAAAGCATTTTCAATCAAAAAAGTGTCATAACAAATGGAGAATTGAAACATAGCATTAATGATCATATGATCTTCGGAAAAAGTTAGAGCTTGGTCTTTAATTGTTTGCAGATAATGGGTAACCTGTCCTTTTTTAACATCCCGCATACTTTGCATTTGAGAAAAAGCTTGCTGTTGAAGCACTTTTTGGGCTTTTGTGACTGAGACTATTGCCATGACAGTAAATGGAAGAACCCCCACGCATAAAAATGCAAATAAAAGTTTATTGCGAAGACTTGATCTGATCATTTTGTATCTCCTGTTTAAAAAATGGCGAAATTAATACAAATACTATCAAAAAATTTAGTATAAGGAACGCCGGGGTACAATATGCTTTGTTTCTCAAGCTTTGTTTCTCAAGCTTTGTTTCTCAAGCTTTGTTTCTCAAAAACGTGAAAAAAATTCACGTTTTTTTGAAATCACGCATTAACCGCCAAAGCCCGTGTAATCTGGCTTAAGCCCTGATTGATGAGGCCCAATCCCTCTTCGGGTTTGGACGGTTGGTCTGGGGCAGTGTAACAGTTATACTTTAAATATAAAGTGTAATATAATATGTCATATGGTTTTTTCAGATAATTAAATTGGCAATCGTAGGGGGCAATCCCTTGCGGTTACACTTCTTAAAAATTGAGCTGACAAAATATTTTTCTGGAAATTTAGGCATCCTTCATA
Organism: Desulfamplus sp.; assembly: GCA_015231395.1. GTDB lineage: Bacteria > Desulfobacterota > Desulfobacteria > Desulfobacterales > Desulfobacteraceae > Desulfamplus. Next base: position 3,138 of record JADGBP010000220.1, read on the forward strand.
TCACCCCAAAAGTAGTTTACACTTTTTTTGAGGCACTTCCCTAAAAATGGGGTTCTTGATTCATAAAGTGTAAACTGGCAAATGAAGGATGCCGAAATTTATATATATTCTGCAACTGTGGCAGACTGAGGCTACAAACCGAATCCCCTGCACGCTGCACCCACCAAAGCTGCATTCGGGTGCATTATGATATGCACAGGCATGAGAGAGAGGATTGTCGAGAAACGCCCTTTATTGTTAAAAGCCTCCATAAAAATACCCTGCTTCAATTTTTCCCTGATACGCGGAGGTATGCCTCCTGCCAAATAGACGCCTCCGTCCGATAGAACTTTTAAGGCAAGGTTGGCGGCTTCGTTACCGAGTATGGATATAAACATATCAAGAACTGCGATACAGATAGCACTGTTATGATTAGGATCAGTCGCGGTGTTAAAAATAACAGGAGAAGGATCTGTTGAATTCTTCAATTTTTCCATCAACCATTGGGGTTCTTCAAACCGGTTTGTATCTCTTAAAAAAAAATACAGATTTGGAATACCTGTTCCTGAACAGACCCGTTCATAACTTACGTGCTTGTATTTATTTCTCATGTATTGAAGCAGGTCTGATTCGAGCTGGCTGGTTGGAGCAAAGCTGGCATGTCCCCCCTCAGATGCATGAGCATGATAACGATTCCCGTCCCATGTGAGAAATGCTTCTCCAAGACCTGTTCCAGGAGCAATCAAAGCGATTGTCCCATTGGGGATGGATTTGCCTTGGTTAATTGAATCAAAATCTGTGTCCTCAAGAAAAGGAATAGCACACGCTATGGCTTCAAGGTCATTCAACAGACGAACAGTGGTTATGCCAAGCTCCAGAGACAGTGTCTTTTCCTGAATTATCCACGGAAGATTTGTGATTGCAGCATGTCCATTGCTTACATGTCCCGCGACTCCGATGCAGGCACTATCAATCTGGAGTTTACACCTTGAATTGATATTGCACTTTGAGAGGAATTTTTTTACGATTTCCTCAAGTCCTGTGTAGTTTTTGCTAAGAAATGTTTCTTGAAAAAGTGGTGATTTAGGATCGGAATCTTTCGAGAAAATAGCGAGTCTTGTATTTGTACCTCCAATATCGCCAGCAAGCAGCATGTGATCTCCTATTTTTTTTGATATACACCTGAATCCGTGGCATGAATATACACCTGAATCTGTGACATGAATATACACCTGAATCTGTGGCATGAATATACACATGAATCTGTGGCATGAATATACACATGAATCTGTGGCATGAAGCTTGCTGTGTTAAAAACAAACTTGCATTACTGCAATAAACGAGTGCAGGGTCAATGCAGAGTGTAGGTGCGAAGTGATACATCTCTAATAAACCAAATAGACCTCCTGC
>JADGBP010000221.1 GCA_015231395.1 Desulfamplus sp.
GAAATATGTCGTTGCAACGTCAACTGGCAGGATGATGGTGAGCTTGATGCACTTCTTACATCAATCTCATTTGATCTAAAACTACAACCAGGAGGCAAGCTCAAGCTTTTAAGCTCCGGTCAAGATATTACAGATTATATAAGAACCCCGGAAATTACCATGTTATCTTCTGAAGTATCGGCAAAGCCCGCAGTACGTCAAGCACTGCTTGGTTTTCAAAGGGATATAGCAAAAAATGGTGATGCGGTCTTTGAAGGCAGAGATATGGGAACGGTTGTATTTCCCAAGGCAGATTATAAATTCTTTCTTTTTGCAGATTTAAAAATCAGGGCTATCAGACGCTACAATGAGATGAATATAACTGACCACGCTCAAACTATAGCAGACGAACAAACTATAGCGGACGAATCAAATACTCATGAAACAGAAGACCTGCATGCCCACGATAATGCGACTTTCTCCCAGACTCTTTATGAAGTAGAACAATCTATCTCCAAGCGGGATGAGAATGATTCCTCAAGAGAGCAGGCTCCTCTCAAACCAGCAGAAGATGCAATCATGATTGACTCCACAGACCTGACCTCTGATGAGGTGGTTGATAAGATAATGACTTACATCGTTATCTAATAAAGACTTGAATAAATACATTATTTTTAAATGCTGACCGTGTCCGTCTTCATATGATGAACACGATTTTACAATGTTCATAAACCGGAACGTTGAGAATATTTTTTTAATATTTTTTTTATTTTTTATTGTTTTCCATTTTTCCTTCTGTTATATGTAATAAATTATACTCTTATTGTCATTATAAGATAAAGTATAAAAAAATTGCTTAGGGGGAAATAATATTAATGAATAACGCTGAAACTAACGAGAACAACAACATGAACACTGAAGAAGAAATTGAGACTGCCAACGAAGTTGAAGAAATCCAGAAATCCGAACCTGTACTGACAGGTGAAGAGACAATGGACGAGTTAATGGGTATTTATGAGGAAAGCTTTAAACGCTTTGAAGAAGGACAGGTTGTAACCGGAACCATTATTGCGGTGGACAGGGATCACGTACTTGTCGATGTAGGCTATAAATCTGAAGGGCAGATCGCAATTCATGAATTCAGGGATGAGCAAGGCAATATAAATGTCAACCTATATGACCAGGTTGAGGTTATGGTTGAGGTATGGGACGAAGAAGAAGAAACCGTTATCCTATCCAAAGAAAAAGCTGCCAAAGTCAAGGTCTGGGATGCTATTAAAGATATTTATGAATCAGACGGCATCATTGAAGGAGTCATCACAAGTAGAGTAAAAGGTGGATTCTCCGTTGATATTGGACTACCAGCGTTTCTGCCCGGTTCACAAGCTGATCTTCGACCCATTCGCAATATGGATGAGATGGTGGGACAGACCTACAAATTTAAAGTTCTTAAGTACAACAGAAAAAGAAGTAATATAGTTCTGTCTCGACGCGTCATACTCGAAAATCAGCGTGAGCAGGCAAGAACAGAGACTCTTGACTCCATTGAAAATGAGAAAGTAATGATGGGCGTTGTCAAGAATATTACTGAATATGGTATATTTGTAGATCTTGGCGGAGTTGATGGACTTCTGCATATTACAGATATCTCCTGGGGCAGAGTCAAACATCCTTCCGAGCTTTTCTCTGTTGGAGACAAGATCAAGGTTAAAATACTATCCTTTGATTTTGAAAAAGAGAGAGTATCTCTTGGCATGAAACAGCTAACTCCAGATCCATGGACAACTGCCCAGACGAAATATCCTGTAGGTTCTAAAGTAAAGGGAAAAGTAGTTAGTTTAACCGACTACGGTGCCTTTATCGAGCTGGAAGAGGGTGTCGAAGGTTTGATTCATGTTTCTGAAATGTCATGGACAAGAAAAGTGCGTCATCCATCCAAGATGGTTTCAGTAGGCGAAGAAGTTGAAGCAGTTGTACTTGATCTCAAACCGGAGAACCGAAGAATATCTCTGGGCATTAAGCAGATTATGGAAAATCCATGGGAAGTTATCAGTGAAAAATATCCTATAGGAACCGTCATTGAAGGTAGAATTAAAAATATAACTGATTTCGGTCTGTTTATTGGAATTGATGATGATATTGATGGTCTGGTGCATATTTCCGACATCTCATGGACAAAACGCATCAAACACCCGTCTGAGGCATATAAAAAGAATGATATTATTCAAGCAGTTGTGCTTGATATAGATAAAGCCAGCGAACGTTTCTCGCTTGGTATTAAACAAACCCAGCCTGATCCATGGGAAACCGTTGGACAGAGATATAAAGTTGGTACAGAAATTTCAGGGTTAATTACCAATGTAACAGATTTTGGGGTTTTTGTTGAACTTGAGGAAGGTATTGAGGGGCTGGTGCATGTCTCAGAGATAAGCAAAGAGAAAATCAAGACCCCTGTGGATCAATTCAAGACAGGCGAAGCTATCACGGCCAGAGTTATGAACATTAATAGCGATGAAAGACGTATCGGTCTTTCCATTAAACGCCTTGAAGTGGAAGAAGAGCCAGAGCGTGACCATATGCAGGATTTTGTGAAAAATGCCAAACCTGCTACCTCATCCTTTGGTGAACTTCTTAGAGACAACCTTGAAGAAGCGGCAAAATCAGAAGAGAAATAATCTGGTTTAACCGAAGAGAAATAATCTGGTTTAAACCCAGAAAAAGTTGTCTGAATTTAATGTGAACTACCTCTATCTCAAAGAGATAGAGGTTTTACTCCATTTTTTTAAATTTTGAGGCCGGGTACAGAGGAATCTCTGCACCCGGTTTTTTATTTGTGCGGTAATTTTTTCATTCACTCAGGAATTTTAATGAAGCTCCCCGCCACAAGCGGCGAAGTATCTTTTGAAATATTACAACGCCCCAAGGGGCGGGGTATGAACCCAAGCTTCGCAATCAAACAAAAATTGCAGTGAAGCTGCTTATGTTTCTCTTATTAAGGACATTGATTATGTTTTCAAGAAGACACCCGTTTCTGTTTTTCATAATGATTATGAGTTCTATCTCTGCACTATTCATGCTCTTCATGGTAGTCCTGATTGCGGGTAGTGCAAATATAATGAAATCAAACTTTAAAGCCCTTGAAATTACCGGTGATGCCAATGTCGGTATCATTGAGATGACAGGTCCCATAATGTCTTCAAAAGAGACTATTGAAAATATAAAAAAGTTCAGGGAAAAAAGCTCTATTAAAGCAATTGTCATAAGGATTGACTCACCTGGCGGAAGCGTAGGCCCATCTCAAGAGATATATCGAGAGATTATTAAAACCAAAAAGGTGAAAAAGGTGGTGGCATCAATGGGGTCAGTGGCAGCGTCTGGAGGATACTATGCAGCCGCTTCATGTGATGGGATTGTAGCAAACCCGGGCACAATTACCGGAAGTATCGGCGTGATAATGGAGTATGCCAATTTTCAGGAAATTGTGCAAAAAATAGGTCTTGTCCCTGTTGTGATAAAAAGCGGTGAATTTAAAGATATGGGATCACCGCTAAGGGATATTAAGGATAATGAACGCAAGCTGCTTCAAAACGTTGTGAATGAGATCCACATGCAGTTTGTCAGAGATGCTGCACAGGGAAGAAATATTGACATTGAAACAATGACAAAGCTTGCTGACGGGCGAATATACACCGGTGAATCCGCCCTGTCGCTAAACCTTGTGGACAGACTTGGCAACCTTGATGATGCTGTAGGCTGGGCAGGTGAACTGGCTGGTATCAAAGGAAAAATCAAAACTGTTTATCCTGAAGAGGATAAAACCGAGTTTTTCAGAAAATTAGTTACATCCCTATTCAAAAACGCTCACATCTCCAGCACCATAACGGATTATTTCAGGTACATCATCAATTAGTGAAACCACGCTTGAAGCGACATTGGGTACAGGCCCTCCGTCAATAACCGCATCAAGGAGTATTCCAAAATGGTCATGGAGCAGTGAAGGATCACTGAAAATAGTCTTGGTCTTGCTGGCGTCACTCGCACTGGTGGAAAGAATTGGATGTCCCAACTCTCTGGCAATGGAAAGGACAATATTATTGTCAGGCACTCGTATGCCTGCTGTTTTACGTTTTGTCAGCATAATTTTGGGAACCATTTTTGAGCCGGGAAGAATAAGCGTGAATGGCCCGGGAAGAACTCGTTTCATATTCCGATACGCAAAATTTGAAACCTTTGCATATTCACTGATATGCTTGAGATCAGAGCATATAAAACTGAAAGGCTCGTTTTTGTCTCTGTTTTTCAACTGATAGACGCGTTCTATAGCTTTTTTGTTCATGATATCACAACCAATACCATAAAAAGTATCTGTGGGATAGGCAATCACTCCGCCTTCCCTTAGCAGTGTAACTACTTTGGAAATTAGACGTGGCTGGGGGTTGTCAGGGTTGACAGTTAAAAGCATGATTTAATATCCATATTATATAAAAAATAGGTAACTTAGCTGCAATTATTGCGGGTTTGAAATTCCTGAATAAGAGCAAGA
>JADGBP010000222.1 GCA_015231395.1 Desulfamplus sp.
CTGAGATGGAGTTTATGTTTTCAGTGAACAAGGTTAACACTAAAATAATTGATGATGCCATTCATTCAAGTATTTTGCCCGGAATGGTTCGTCCGGTGCTTAAATCAAATATACTTAATGGAATGCTGTAACAGAGCTTTTTCAGTCAAATCACGCGGATTCAGTTTTACAGGAGATTTTGTTTTTTCATTACTTCTGGAATATCTTTCATTCATAATCATGGGCGGGAGAAAACCACATTGAGTCACAGACTGCATACCCTGAAAATTATCTTTGTTTTGATATACTTTTGCCTTGCGGTCAATCGTAATAAATAAATCCAGGAAATCCCCCACAGTCTCGGAGGTACCAAGAAAAAGAAAACCTTTTGCTTTCAATGCATAGTTAAACAGAGGGATAATCTTTTTTTGCAGTGAGCCTTTTATGTATATCATCAGATTCCGGCAACTTATAAAGTCAAGTTTGGCAAAAGGTGGATCTTTAATAAGATTTTGCTCAGAAAAAATCAGCATGTCCCGAATACTTTTTTGTATCCGGTAGGCATTTCCATCTGATGTAGTTGTGAAAAAACGCTCAAGCCGTTCGGCAGAGATATCATTAGCAATACTGATCGGATAGATGCCTGCTCGGGCTATGGCAATAGCGTGACTGTCAATGTCTGTGGCAAAAATATGAACCTTTAAATAGTCATTCCTGTGTGTATCTAAATATTCCTGTATCAAGATGGCGATGGAATAAGCCTCCTCACCAGTGGAGCAGCCCACACACCAGACACGCACAGGTTTGTTTGATGACTTGTCTATAAATAGTTTGGGGATAATCTGTTCTTCAACTACTTTGAAAGCCTCGGGATCTCTGAAGAAGCTGGTCACACCAATAAGAAAGTCTTGGAAAAGTAATGCAATCTCTGCCTTATTGATCTGTAAAAATTCGACATATTTATCTATTGTTTTAATCTGGTGAATTGCCATGCGCCGCTCAATTCTCCGGTTCATTGTACTTGGCTTGTATTGGGAAAAATCGTGGCTGGTCTGGGTACGCATCAAGACAAAAATCTTTTTTAACGCATTTTCAGCATTTGACTTCTTGACGTTAACTGGTAAGATAATTTTGCCAAAAGCATGGGTAACATAAGACATGAGCTGGGCTGGCATCTCAGCCGGTGGAAGAATGTAGTCCACAAGACCTGTGGCAATGGCATTGATCGGCATTCCATCATACTCGGTAGAAGCTGGATTCTGTGCCATGACCATGCCGCCTTCACCCTTTATTTCACGCAGTCCCAGCGTGCCGTCACTGCCGGTTCCGGAAAATATTATGCAGATTGCTTTTTCACGTTGATCCTTAGCAAGAGAGCGAAAAAAGAAATCAATAGGCATACGCTGACCTCGAGGAGCAGCGGGTGTTAGAAGCTGGAGAGAACCATTGAAAAAAGCCATGTCACAGTTGGGAGGAATAATGTAGGCACAGTTAGGATTTACCTTCATTCCATCCTTGACCTCAAAAACCTTCATGCGGGTGTATCTCTGGATCAAATCAGTAAGAATACTCTTGTGATCAGGAGCCAAATGCTGCACAAGGACAAATGCCATGCCCGGGTCGATGTCTGCCGGCATACCGGAAAAAAATGCTTCAAACGCCGCAAGTCCCCCTGCAGAAGCACCTATCCCAACAACTGGAAAAGATTTCTCCGGCAGCTCGTTTGGCTCTGTATTATTCTGTTTTGTGATATCATTTTTCTTATCAGTCATGGGGAACCTCATCTTACCATAAAAATACATTTTGAGATCTGAATCACGGATTAACCTGATTACACGGATTTCACTGATTTTTTAATCCGTGTAATCTTTTAATCCGTGGCAATCCGTGATTCAGACAGATGTACGATATTAGAACCAACCCTCATTTCATGAACGTTATCTGCACAACAGGCTATCCTAATGCCACATCTAAAGTCATCATGATAGCAAATCCAATCATAGCACCTATAGTTGCAGCATCGCTGTGTTTATCAGACTTTCCTTCTGGAATCAGCTCTTCTACCACAACATAAATCATGGCTCCGGCAGCAAAAGCAAGTGCATACGGAAGAAGCGGACGCATTGCAAAAACTGCATATGCTCCAATAACACCTGCAATAGGTTCAACAATACCCGACATCTGTCCATACCAGAATGCCCTTGCTTTTGAGAACCCCTCTCGTCTTAAAGGAACAGATACCGCTGCCCCTTCAGGAAAATTCTGTATGCCAATACCAACCGCAAGGGCAATTGCACCTGCTAAAGAGGCGGAAGGGAAACCTGATCCGGCTGCACCAAAAGCAACTCCTACAGCTAAACCTTCTGGTATATTATGCAATGTAATAGCCAGCACCAGCAGAACACTTCTCTGCCAGCCTGTTTTTACCCCTTCGGCATCAACGGTTTTCATGCCAAGGTGAAGATGGGGCAGTGTTTTATCAATTATCCATAAAAAAAGTCCGCCTGAAAGGAAACCAATCAGGGGTGGTACCCATGGAATCAGCCCGATATCTTCAGCCATAGCAATCGATGGTGCAAGCAGAGACCAGAAGCTCGCGGCAATCATTACTCCAGATGCAAAACCAAGCATCCCGTTAAACACCTCTTTTTTGATTGTGGTAAAAAAGAAAACCACTGAAGCACCCAATGCAGTAAGACCCCACGTAAAGCATGTGCCCATAAGTGCCTGCAAAACCGGATCAACACTCTTAAACCATTCCATTTGATTCTCCATTTAGGTTGTAATTTTTTTTATTCTATAGTTTTCCAGATAATTAAATTGGCAAAAGCACTGTAGGGGCAACCCTTTGTGGTTGCCCGTCAAAATTGAGAATATCAAAATATTTTTCTGTAAGTCTATATAGATGTTCAAAAAAAAATATTTTGCCCCGCTTTAAGTCTTGTGGTTTCCCGTTGTCTGAATCAGGATAAATTCAGTTTTTACAACAATTATCCAGCATATCAATCAAGTCAAAAGGTGGTTTGTCAAAATATATACCATGACTATCCTTATTATCCCCCACATTATTCACACTCTCTAAATTCACACCACGCAAAAACAGATAGATCACACCTCCAACATGCTGATTATAATGATATCTGTCGCCAAGTCTTGATTTTAGAAGTCTGTGCAGTGCCAGCGTATAAAGGACATACTGAAGATCATAACGATGTTCAAGCATGGCGTGTTGCATGGCAGTCTGATTGTATGCCTTTACAGTCTGTCCCAAATAATTTGATTTGTAGTCCATCACAAAATATTGTCCATTATAATAAAACACCAGATCAATAAAACCTTTTAGCATTCCATTAAGTATATTTGATTTAAGCACCGGACGAACCATTCCGGGCAAAATACTTGAATGAATGGCATCATCAATTATTTTAGTGTTAACCTTGTTCACTGAAAACATAAACTCCATCTCAGCCTGACAATGTTGAGGTAACAAATTAGCAAGAAGAATATCTTTATCTGATAAAGGCAGCGGAATATTAAGTAATGCTTCAAGCCATTGTGTGAGCAGATCAACCCAATCTTCCCAGCCGCGACGGGCACACATATTTTTGATTTTGCCCCACAGATACTGGCGATCTGATGCTATCCGGCTGAAACCCTCCAGAGCCACCCACTCCATAAGATCATGAAGAAAAGTGCCTGCTTCAGGCCCACGCGGAAAAGTATGAATGGTGCGGTCAGATGGGTTTATTTTCGGTGATACAGGGATTTCTGATGCATACTCCTGCAACTGATCGTGGACAGGAGATTCAGGGGTATTAAGAGCGTTTTCGGCTGCCATATCAGAAAAAGTTGGGGAAACTGTCTTGTCTGCATAAGAGGGCATATTTGCGTAAAGGGGCATATGAGCACCTGCAAGCATACCTGAGTAACTTGTAATCCACCATTGTCTTGAAATAGATCCATGAAAATTACGTGCTTGCCCAAGCTCTGTTTGACTATTTTGCGGTTCATATTGTTCAAGAGATTGTTTGCGATACTGATGGTTAAAAACCGGCATGTTTTCGATATTAATATCAAGGCAATCTGCTTTTAATTCATTCAGCTTTTCGGGCAACTCTGCGGCTTTGATTTTGGTTTTAATTTCGGCTTCAAGCTTGTCATTACCAGACAGAAGGCACCCAAAACCGGATCGATGAAATGTGTTTTTTTCCCCACTTTTTGCAGAGAACGTTCCCATAACTCCAATACCGAGCCAGCAGGCGTGTATAGAGCGAGTGACAGCCACATAGAGCATTCTCGTATCTTCGGCAAGTCTCTCATTGTCTCCCTTTTTAGCTTATTAAAAAATCTTAAGGCTCAACGGGTGTATCCGGTTGACTGGCTATCTGCAGCATAGCACAGGTAATACCAATAATATTGCCGTTAGAGTTACACAGAGGTTCCACTGTCAAATCATATAACTGCAAATTACCATGAATATTTATTTTTAAATTCTGCTGTTCCTTATTCCCGCTTTCCAGAACATTTTGCTTGATG
>JADGBP010000223.1 GCA_015231395.1 Desulfamplus sp.
TTGTCTATTTCGGTACACGAGGTATTGCTCTTCCATATTTTAATCTTTTCTGCCACCATCTCGGGTTTTCTGGTTTTGAGATCGGGATCCTGTCGTCAGTTCAGACTGCGGCAGTGGTTATTTTTCCTCAATAGCTTTTTGCGGCACAAGTCGGTCTTGCTGTTTAAAATCAATGATTTTTTTATGAGCGTCTTTATTGTCGCATCTTACTCTTTCCATGTACCTGTTGTATTCATTGCATATCAAAGGTGAAAGGCTCTCTTTGGAATGATAATTTCTGAAAAGAATCCTGATGCCCAGAGCTTTGATTCTGGATGGCTTCATCTCTTCAATAAATGCTATTTTTTCCTTTAGACAACCCTTGTGAAACTGCAGCATTGCCTGTTTTTCGGCTTTTGTAAAAAATGGGGATTGATAGAGAAGAGAGTCCAGATCAGCTTCTGGAACAAACGGGTATTTAAATTCACGGTGCTGTTCAATAATTTTTTTGAACAGCAGGTAGTTTTCAGGATTGTCATATATGAGAGAGCGATTTTTTTCCACAGCGGTTTTCTGCTCCTCTGACAGTCGATTCCAGAATCTATCCAGTGGAGGGAGGATAAGTCCTGTTTCACCATATTTTTTTCTAATCACAAAGAGTTTTTCCGGGTTTGCAAGACCTGAAGTTGGTATAATATCTTTGTCTAATCTGAGCCAGATACTCTGGTTAGAGTAATGATATGATTTGCCAATACCAAGCACCGGGGCTATATACATTGAGTCTGTCCCAAGCCTGTGGGAAACTATAAGAGCAAGTTTATAATTCTCACCATGTGGTTGAAAAAAAGAGTTTTGAGTAGTTTCTAATGTGCGTGATGGCTCAAAAAAAGAGTTTTGAGTAGTTTCTAATGTGCATGATGGCTCAAAAAAAGAGTTTTGAGTAGTTTCTAATGTGCGTGATGGCTCGAAAAAAGTGCTGATACTGTCTATTCTTGCTATGTCTTTGTTTTTGTCAAAAAAATCAAGGCTGTATCTCCACATCCTGTTTTCTTTTATAAGACACCTTGCCAATGCAACAGTTGCCTCTACATCAACCAGGGCATTATGTGCCTTTCCAGAAGTCTTGAATTTATTTATTTTGCTGATCAACTCAAGTTTCAGGCTGGGAAGCTTTTGAGATGATTTAGTGTCATTAATTTCCGGCCATTTTATAATTTCAGGCTTAAAAATTCTGTAAAGTGTGGCAATAGGCAACAGATCCATCCGGCAACAGCCATTTGCATACTGGTGGGAATAGGGATCCAGCATATTTCTATAAAAAGTAAATCTGAGAAATTCATCATCAAAGCCAAGGCTGTTATAACCAATGGAAAGTGTCCCCGGAGTATTTACAATTGCATGAATTATGCATGCACCTTCATATTCACAAATTCCTTCTTCCCAATCTTCAGGCATAAGCCTGTGTGTAATAAACGCACCTGGAGATGGCACAATATCAGGGCGCATCTGCATGGTAATTTCATATCTTTCAATTTCATTCAGATCGAGATCTGTTCTTATGGCAGCAAATGTGAGAACCTGGTCAAACGCTGAGTTTAAACCTGTAGTTTCAATATCGTAAAATAAAAAAGATGTCATATAAGGCTTTTTATGCAGATAGAAAGATTAATAAGGAAATTAGTAAACATCCATTGTCAATGGAATGGACATTAACATCCATGACCAGATGGGAATCCTGTCACTCCGGAGCATGAAAGCAAAAATGTGTTTTCACGATAAAAAACAAAAAGGAGCTTGGTAAAAAATACCTGCTCCTTTTCTGAAAAAACTTTTTCAATGATATGTTTATCTTTTTGAAAATTGATAATTGGCCCTTGCACCCTTCTGACCATATTTGTCACGCTCTTTGATTCTTGCGTCTCTGGTAAGAAACCCTGCTTTTTTGAGAACTCCCCGCAATTCAGGATTCGCAAGCACGAGGGCTTTTGTAATACCATGTCTGACAGCACCAGCCTGCCCCATGATCCCACCACCAAGAACAGTAATTTTAATATCGAATTTACCATTGTTGTCAGTCAGAAGCAGGGGAGATTCCAGCAGCTCTCTTGCTGAACTCAATAAAAAATAGTCATTTAATGATCTGTTATTCACTGTAATGTTACCATTGCCGGGTTTTATCCATGTTTTTGCAATAGAACTTTTGCGTTTTCCGGTTGCGTAATAAATATTATCATTTTCCATAAATCATCAACATTTCCTTATGTTTTTAATACGATACTTCAACAGTTATATATCAACAATCTCCGGCTTTTGTGACGCATGAGGATGGTCATTGCCGGTATAGACATGCAGTTTTGTATTAAGCTTTCTTCCAAGTGGATTTTTTGGAAGCATACCCTTTACAGCTTTTCTTAGCAGTTCTTCGGGTTTTTTCTCAAGTAACTCTCTTGCTGTTATGGATTTTATACCGCCCATGTAACCTGTATGGCGATAATATCTTTTCTGATCCAATTTGTTGCCTGTCAAACGAATTTTGTCAGCATTAATAACTATCACCCAGTCACCAGTATCAGCGTGAGGGGTAAAAAGAGGGTTGTTTTTTCCACGGATTCTGGAAGCCACTTGAGATGCAATTCTGCCTAACACTTTATCTGTGGCATCAATAATACACCATTTTTCTTTGTTGTCAGATCTTTTTGCACTATATGTATATTTTTTCAATTCATCTTTCTCCTGTTCATATAAAAAATAATTTGGTTTGATTACCCCATTGATCTTAATATGTCAAGTTCTATTTTACCTTGTAATGCCGTCAAGTTGTGAAGCAGCAGTGATGAAGCGGTTATCTTTTGTATTGGACTTATGCATTTCAGTTGTTTGAAAAATATCTCCAATAATTTTATATGAATCTTCACCATTAGCAATAACAGCAGAGCGAGAGGCAGTGTTGGTAGTAGTATTAGTATTGGTAGTCGCAACTGCACTGGTGGTATTATAAGTAGCAGCATCAGTTGTAGCCGCAGTATTGGTAGATGCAGAAGAATAAGAAGCAGCAGCAGATATGTGAGGTCTTATAAAGAGTTTCCGCTTTCCCAAAGAGATAGTGCGGTAAGTTGAGGAGACCTTAAATTCCAATAGTACCACAAGATAGTCTTTATATCTGTAAATGCCGACATTGTCAAACTGTGCTGAAACTGGATTGCCGGCTAAAGCGGTGCGGGATCGAATATTAATCCACTCTGACCACCAGCGAACATCTGGCAGATAGTCGGGTGAGTAGTGGAAAAGATGCTCTAAATACGAACCTTTATTAAGGGAGTAAATCCATTTGGAAAGAAAATCAAGAATAGCAATTTTTTGTGTGATATTTGCTTCGTGAGAAACATAATCTACTCTGTCCATGATAATAATCGGAGTTTCATCAAGAACAATGTATGAATCAAGTTTGACGACATCATCATTATTCATGGCCACACAGCCATTTGAGTCCATGGGTTTCAATATTTTATTGGTACCATGAATCCATATGGCACTACCTGTTCTGCCACGAAGTCTGTCAAAAAAATTCGGGTAATCAGTTGTAAATGCCCGTTTTCCGTAAATAGGCGTTAAAAATCGGTCTTCATGCGCCTGTTTAAAAAAATAGATTCCTTCCGGAGTCTTTTTATCTCCTTTAAGCATCTTGGGACCATCTACTTCACCTGTAGAGCAAGCCGTCTCAAGTGCTTTGAGATACACCCCATTTTTTGATGTGTATACACGGATAGTCTGGGAGTCTTTTTCTACCACAATGGCAGATGCCCCCTCTCTGGGCGACTTGACCAGTGCGGAGGGCAACATATTTATCTCATATTGTTTTTTTACCTGCTTTCCCTCAACTGTTGACCGCATATCAATATTGTTTTTAATAGTTGACTGGATATCAATATTACTTCCAACGGGTGACTGCATATCAACATTGTTTTTAACAGGCGACCGGATATCAACATTACTTTTAACAGGCGACCGGATATCAACATTGCTTTTAACAGGCGACCGGATATCAACATTACTTTTAACAGGTGCCTGCATCTTGATATTATCTTCAACAACTGATGAGCGTTTATCAACATCACTTTTAATTGGTGTCATTAGATTAATGTTTTTTTCATAAGCCCCATCTTCTTCTGTAGCTGCAACCCAATATGGCAATGTCCATATAATACAAAATATAATCATTGGAACAAGTTTTGAAAGAGCAGTCTTTGAAAAAATAGTCTTTAAAACAACAAGCTTTAAAACAACAAGCTTTAAAACAACAAGCTTTAAAACAACAAGCTTTAAAACAACAAGCTTTGAAACAACAAACTTTGAAACAACATATGTTTTTATACGTAGCATGATTATTTATAATAATTCCCTTTGGTATGGTATGCGAAGATGTTCATAGGCTCTTACTGATGCTTTCCTTCCTGCGGAAGTACGGAGCAGAAGTCCAGTTTTAAGAAGATACGGTTCAACCACATCCACAA
>JADGBP010000224.1 GCA_015231395.1 Desulfamplus sp.
ACAATGTTTTTTGTCATTATATTTTTCCTTATCATGAAGATGCTTCAGTGTTATTACTCATTAATGTGTGTGGCATAACATAGAACATAAGCAGCTTACCTGCAATTATTGTTGGATTGAAATTCCTATACAAAAAAATATGACTGTGCAACTGGATTTTATTCGCAACATTACACTTTACACCCAAGGAGAACCAATCATGCTAAAATCGATAAATCCGACACAAACATCAAGCTGGGGGAAACTAACAGAACATTATGATATCATGAAAAATGTTCACATGAAAAATCTTTTTGCAAATGATCCTGATCGTTTTAAACAATTTTCAATACGATGGAACGATATTCTTGTAGATTTTTCCAAAAACATTATCACAAATCAGACCCTTGATCTGTTAAAACAGCTTGCACTCGAAACTGACCTGCTGGATGCTGTCCAGAAAATGTACTCCGGAGATAAAATAAATGGTACAGAAAGCAGGTCGGTTCTCCATATTGCCCTCAGAAACATGAGCAATAGCCCAATAATTGTTGATGGAAAAGATGTTATGCCAGAGGTCAACAAAGTGCTTGATCAGATGGAGGATTTTTCAGACAGGATTATTTCAGGGAAATGGAAGGGCTATACCGGCAAAACAATTCAAAACATTGTCAATATAGGAATTGGCGGCTCAGATCTGGGCCCTCTGATGGTGACAGAATGCCTAAAACCCTATGCAAAAAAAGAGATATCCACGCATTTTGTCTCCAATGTTGATGGAACCCACATAATGGAGACTCTAAAACACCTCAACCCTGAAACCACGCTTTTTTTGATTGCCTCCAAAACATTCACCACTCTGGAAACCATGACCAATGCCCATACTGCAAGAAGATGGTTTGTTTCTCATTCTGGTGACGAGAACGCCATAAAATATCATTTTGCCGCGATCTCCACAAATATCCCTGCTGTTGAAAAATTCGGTATTTCCCGTGAAAACATGTTTGAATTCTGGGATTGGGTGGGCGGGAGATACTCTCTCTGGTCTGCCATAGGGCTTTCCATTGCCTGTTCTGTTGGTTTTGATAATTTCAAAGAACTTCTTTCTGGTGCTCACGAGATGGACAACCATTTTAAATCTGCACCTCTGGATCAAAATATTCCCGTGATTCTTGGTCTTGTCGGAATTTGGTACACTAATTTTTTTGGTGCAAGAACAGAGGTGATTCTTCCTTATGATCAATATATGCATCGCTTTCCAGCCTATTTCCAGCAAGGGAATATGGAGAGTAACGGCAAAACTGTTGACAGAAATGGTGAGCCAGTTGATAGAGTTGTTGAATCTGTTGACAGAGATAGTGAATCAGTTGATAGAGCTGGTGAATCAGTTGATAGTATTGGTAAATCTTTTAATAGAGATGGATATTCCACAGGGCCTGTCATATGGGGAGAACCAGGTACAAACGGACAGCATGCATTTTACCAACTTATCCATCAAGGAAGCCAGATAATACCAGCGGATTTTCTTGCCCCTGCAATAAGCCATAATCCTTTAGAAAATCATCACAATATTTTGTTGTCCAATTTTTTTGCACAGACTGAAGCTCTGTTAAACGGAAAAACTCTTGAAACAGCAATGCAAGAAATGAAAGCCAGTAAAAAAAATGACTCTGATATTCAGAGAATCGCACCTCACAAGGTGTTCAGGGGCAACAAGCCTACAAATTCGATACTTTTTAAAAAGTTGACTCCAAAAACCCTTGGCAGCCTTATCGCCATGTATGAACATAAGATTTTTGTTCAGGGGATTATCTGGAATATCTTCAGTTTTGATCAGTGGGGGGTTGAGTTGGGAAAAGAGCTTGCCGCTCAAATACTTCCGGAACTGGAAAATGACCAGGATATAACAAATCACGACAGCTCAACAAATGGTCTTATGAATACATTTAAGGACATGCGTAGCTGAAAAATCCATATGTTCTCATGAAAATTTAAATAATTTAAAAAAATGTTATATTTGCTATTGCTTTTACATTTCTCTTTTGCTATTTTTTACAAGGTCATGTTATGAATGTATTTGTTTTATACTTGAAAAAGTAAATGTAAAAATAATATCTTATAAAATTGTAGATATATGCTTACCATTGTATTGAGAAAATCATGTAAAGGAGGTTACTCGTAAAAAATAGAATTTAAGCAAAGGTATAATATAAACAACTTAACTGAAATTATTACGGAAATTTAAATTCCTAAACAAAAAAAATAAAGGAAAAATAAAATGAGCAAAAATCCTGATATTCTGACGATTCCCCAGGCAGCAAAATATTGTGGCGTAACCCGGATGAGCATGTGGCGCTGGGTTAAAGCAGGGAAAATAAATTCTTTTGTGACTCCTGGTGGGCATCACAGAATTATTAAATCGGATCTTGAAAAATCACTCAAAGCACAGGGCATGAAGATGATGATTCGTCAGATTGATGCACCTGCAAGAGTATTGATTGTTGACGACAATGAATTGGTTGTAAAAGGGCTTGAAAAAATATTTCTTGAAGAGTCTTTTGAGGTTGAAACTGCAAAGGATGGTTTTGAAGCTGGTGTAAAGGCAAAACAGTTTAATCCTGATCTTGTTATTCTTGATCTGATGATGCCACAGATGGATGGGTTTGAAGCCTGCAAATTTCTGAGAAGAAATGACTCGACATCACATATTAAAATTTTGATCCTGACTGGTCATGCTTCCAAAGAGAACATGAATGAAATAATGGATGCCGGAGCAGACGACTATATGGAAAAACCAGTTGACAACGCAGAGCTGGTTGACAAGGCTGAAGATCTTCTCAGGGATCTGCACTGGATTAAAGAGCACATCAGAAGCAAACGCAGAAGATAGCAACAAATATGCGAAAAATAAAAACTCGCAGAATCCGTGATTGAACCATATTTCAATAAAAAACAGTGCGAAGAGTTAACTCCCAGCACTGTTTTTTTATTGATAGAGAACAATTGGCAAAGAACAAACAACAAGCAAACAACAAGCAAACAACAAACAAGCAACAAACAAGCAACAAACAAGCAACAAACAAGCAAGCAAACAAATACTTACCCACCGCTGTTATCCACAAAAAAGTCCTTAACTATTCCTTGAGATTTGAGACTATTGCCATACGCTGTGGCATCATCTTTGGTTTCATATTCTCCGACTCTTATTAAATACCATGTTTTCCCCCCGCCTTCAGCAGAAGTAATTTTTCCTCCTGAGATCCCCTTTTTTTCAAGTTTTTTTAGATATTGCTCGGCATGAGATTTTACTAAGTAGGCTGCAATCTGAATTGTAAATTTTTTCATGGGAATTACCTGAACTTCCACATCTTCAATCACTGCCTTTGACGTTGACGGTGGTGGTGGTATAGGAGTATGAAACATGTGGGATAAGGTATTGGCAAAAATTATGACTATACCTATTGCCAAAATGATCACAATAAGGCGTTTAAGATTTTTTCCAAGCTCAGGATGTACCGCAATGATATGATGGATTCTCTTTAAAAATTTGACCAATATAAATAATGCGATCTGCATTATTTTAAGAAAAAGAGAAAACAGATTCATTGGCAGTGAAGAGAGCCATATAATGCACTTCACAGTTATGGAGAGCAGCCATGACAGTGATGGTTTAATAACTGATGCCAGATCATCCAAACCCCATTTTTCTCCATCCCTTATTATACTGCTACCTCTTCTTTTTCTTCCGGCTAAAAAAGGACGATATGTTGGATATGAAGTCATGGACGTTATTTCATCAATCTTGGCAATCTTGTAAGATTCTTCATGTTCAAATTCATGTTGAAGCTCACGCTCATTTTCATGCTTATATTTAAATTCATGCTCATGTTTAAGTTCATTTTGTTCATTTTCATTTTGTTCAAAATAGCTGCCAGCCTGATTTACATCAATAGTTGTATTTTCATCAATATGTGCATTGCCCGCAATATTTTTAATTACTGTAATATCTTCATGCTTCCTGAAGTCTTCAACAGCTCCAAAGTCAACAGCTCCAGAGTTCTCAGAAGATTCTCCTCTTTTCATAATGGAAAACACTTTTTGGGCAGCAAAATCAGAACGTTGGGTGATAGTGAAAATTTCAGCCAGCAGCGGAACCAATTGCATACTTAGAGGTTCCATTTCCGCAAGCCGAGTGAGAAGATTTAGTTCAGATAAGGATAATGAGGCTATATGTTCAGATTGGGAGGCTTTTATTATATGGTCAGATAAAGAGATTGGACTTGTAATTCTATATTCAGATGTAGAAACTGATGTTTTATATTGCCGTTTAACAATCTTTTTTAGCCATAGATAGGCAACTTCTGTTTCATGTAGATTTTTGTTGAGAAAAAAAATTGTAGCCGCATCAAAATGGTCATTATACCACGCTGCTGTGAGAGAAAAGCGTGCAATAGCACCAGTCAATGACAAAGCAATTTTTTTGGA
>JADGBP010000225.1 GCA_015231395.1 Desulfamplus sp.
TTACAAATTGTTTAGGAAAACTCTGGCTCAAACACTCCAAATAGGGCATAATTTTCAACATGAGGAACTCCTTTTGATGTTATTGTTTATCTCAATTTAATATTATCAGATTTCTTCCTCAAAGTTATATCATTTTTTGCTCCTAACTGATTGCTACTCCTAATTTTTTGGCGAAGGTATTGTTAGATAATGCCTTGCAATTATTGCAGGATTGAAAAGAGTAGAAACGCCGGTCGTGCGTCTCTACTGCATTCTTGTTAGATTGAAATTTCTAAATAACAAGATAATTGTTTGCTTTCAATTATGACGGTTTTATGCCATACACGAGTAGGTGAACTGATGGAATTATAGTTTTCCAGATAATTAAATTGGCAAGAGTAGGGGCAACCCTTTGTGGTTGCCCCTCAAAATTGAGAATGCCAAAATATTTTTCTGGAAGTCTATACGATGGAATCAGTAACGATGGATAATCTTATGTCAGAAGATTGCCCTTCTTCAAAATTGAGATACCAAAATATGACAAACGGATTTTTGCCATGAATGACAATCTCATACCTCAAAGCAGGCTTTATGTTAATCTTGATGCCCTTGCCCGTAATATTAAGGCACTAAAGGCAAAGTGCGATCCTGATGTATCCCTGATGGCAGTAGTCAAGGCAAACGCCTATGGACATGGGGCAGTCTCTGTATCACGGACAGCTCTTGAGAATGGAGCCTCGTTTTTAGCTGTAGCACGTATCCATGAGGCAGTTGAACTTCGTCAAGCTGGTATAGATGCACCCCTTCTGTTGTTTGGTGATGCACTTCCATCTCAGGTTGAATGGCTTGCCCAGCATGATGTCCGTGTAACCATTGGTTCTGTTGATGTTGCAAGAGAGCTTGCTGATGCGGCATGTCACTGTGGTGGAACCTTGAAGGTTCATCTTAAGATTGATACAGGTATGGGGCGGTTAGGATTTGTTGTGCCTGAGATGGTGTCGTTGATTTCGTGTGAAAGGCATGACAGGGCTTTTGACACAGCAATAGATGAAATAATGGGCATAAGCACTCTTGACGGACTACATGTCGAAGGTATTTACACCCATTTTGCCAATTCCGATATCCGTGATAAAAGTCATGCCAGAGGACAAGTTGCACTGTTTAACCGGCTCATTTGTAATTTGGCAAAGCGTGGATTCAAACCTGAAATATGCCACTCTGCCAACAGTGCTGCTATCATGGAGATGCCGGAAGGTCATTTCAATATGGTGCGTGCTGGCATTGCCATGTATGGTCTGTGGCCTTCTGATGAGATTAATCGTGATTTGATTCATATTGAGCCGGTCATGTCTGTTGTATCAAAAATTATCCATTTAAAGGCTGTGCCTTCAGGATTTAAGGTTAGTTACGGCAGTACTCATGTAACACCATTGCCTACAAAAATTGCGACAGTGCCGATTGGTTACGCTGATGGCTACAACCGGCTTCTCTCTTCAAAGGGAGATATGCTGGTCAGAGGAATTAGATGTCCGGTTGTAGGAAGAGTCTGCATGGATTATACCATGATAGATGTAGGCAGTGTTCCAGATGCCAAATTGGGAGATGATGTGGTGGTCATGGGCAGACAGGGAGATCATTTTATTTCTGCGGACGAGATTGCCCGTCATATTAACACCATAAATTATGAAGTTGTATGTTCCTTTAATCGACGTATGCCAATTGTCAATCATCCGCTATAACTAACGAATGCCAATTGTCAACCATCCGCTATAAAACGCAGTTACTCTCCTGAACATTGTATTCCGGGACAATCTCCTTTATTTTTTCCCGAATCCCGCAGACATCATGACACGCTGAAACCTTATACAGTTCATCCAACTGCTGATTAAGCCTCATTCTAAAGGCTTGCTGGTTACCTGCTCCATTCCAGTTGCCATTGGATCTTAGAACCATGATTTTCTCATGACTTGTCGAGACCACGCCTTCATCAGCCGTAATTAACTCCTCATATAGTTTCTCGCCCTGCCTCAAACCAGTAAAGCGTATTTCGATATCTCGATCTGGTTCCTTGCCGGATAACCGGATAAGATCCCGTGCCATATCTACAATTTTGATAGCTGTACCCATCTCAAGAATAAAGGTCTCACCACCTTCTCCCTGTGCACCTGCCTGAAGTATTAACTGCGATGCTTCAGGTATGGTCATGAAATATCGTGTAACTTCAGGGTGGGTTACTGTTACAGGACCTCCCATCTCAATCTGCTCTCTGAAAAGTGGAATTACAGAGCCTGCAGAGCCTACCACATTACCAAACCTTACAGCCATCATTCGGGTGCCGTTGCCATAATAGCTTTGAACAATCAATTCGCATACCCGTTTACTTGCTCCCATAATATTGGTTGGTCGAACAGCCTTGTCTGTGGATACCAGAACAAAATGACCGACCTTGTACTCAATAGACTTTTTTACCAGAATATGATTGCCGCGGATATTGTTGAGCACAGCCTGCCACGGATTTCTCTCAAGCATAGGCACATGTTTGTAAGCAGCTGCGTGAAATATGACATCTGGTTCATAACGCCGCATAACCTTGTCAATCAACTCCTCATCTTCTACATATCCAAGCACGGTACAATAACGCTGATAACCTGCCCTGTGCTTGAGTTCCATCTGGAGACGATAAAGCCCTGACTCGGATGAATCCAGAAGGATAAGCTTTCTTGGCTGAAACTTGATAATCTGCCGGCATAGTTCGCCTCCAATACTTCCGCCGGCACCAGTTACCATGACATTTTTTTCCCTTAAATATTCCGAAATCCGCTCACTGTCGAGTTCCACAGGCTGACGCCTCAGTAAATCCTTGTATCTGACATCCCTCAAAGTCTTGACGCTAACCTTGCCATCAATAAGCTCCACATATCCAGGCATGGTCTTGAAATTTATATTGCATGATTTGCATGCATCAAGAATTGTTCTCATCTGAACGCCTGTGGCAGAGGGTACTGCAATGATGATCTCTTCAACCTCGTATTTTGCTGCAATGGCTTCAAGTTCGCTCACTCTTCCCAAAACCGGTATTCCATGAATAGCTCTTCCACGTTTGTTTGGATTGTCATCAACAAACCCTACCACATGATAATTAAGACCCGGATTATCAAGCATCTCTCTCAGTATCTTTTCACCCGCATTTCCCGCACCAATCAAAAGAACAGGAATCTGTTTTTTGGGCTTGAACAGGTTGAATTTTTCCCCACTATTTTTTTGTCTCAGATATGTGTGGTACATATATCGAATGAGAATACGCAATCCACCGGTCAAAAGAAAGGTAAGGCACCAGTCAATAATAAGAACCGCTCTGGAAAAACCTTCAAATCTGCTGAAAATAAAAATACCGAAAAGAATCATAAGAGTCGCTGCCAAAGATGCCTTCAAGAGGTTCCAAAGGTCAGCGATTCCTAAGTATCTGAACATACCCTTATAAAGGTCAAAGAAAAAATATACAGATGGTTTTATGCAAAGGACAAACGGAAGAAGAGAAAAATTTTGGGCGGCAATGGATTCAGAAAAGACAAACTCAAATCGTATCAGGTGAGCTAAAAAAAAAGAGGCTGCAAATAGAAGTATATCAATGACAAAAATCAGGTAAAAATTAAGGCGTTTCAGTTGTATCAACATAATGTTTTAAATCCAGAATTTCCGGAACCAATGGTTTTCAGTGTAACAGGGTTAAATATATTGGCAAAAGTAGGGGCAATCCCTGCGGTTGCCCTCTATATAGTTTTCCAGATAATTAAATTGACAAGAGCACTGTAGGGGCAATCCTTTGTGGTTGCCCTTCAAAATTGAGAATGCCAAAATATTTTTCTGGAAGTCTATAGATGGCAACTTGTGCCATCTATACAAATGAGCATTTGAATGTACATTAAACTCAATTAAGTTGCAAGATTCAATATTTTATGCTTTTATAGTTTACATGAAAAAACAATATTATAAAATCAGGAGACAACCTGATAATGACAAAAAAATAGTGATAAGGCCAGATGCTGACATGGAACTTGACAGCGTCTTCTCCAAAATTGGAGTTCCTGAAAAAAAAACTTTTTCTCCGGATGCGTTTCAGCTAAAAGCCCTTGATGCCATCAGACAGTCGGACTGTCTGGTCTCTGCTCCTACAGGTTCCGGTAAGACATGGATTGCTGAAAGAGCAGCACATGATATCATCTCTTCAAACCCCATCCTTGCGGATTCCAGTACTAAAATTTCGGATTATAAACCGACTATTGCAGATTCCAACATCACTGTTTCAGATTCCAGTAGCACAGTTTTGGATTCCAACATCACTGTTTCGGATTCCAGTAACACAGTTTTGGATTCCAACTCAACTATTGCGGCTCCAAGCCTTAATACGCAAAAGAAAAAAGTATGGTATGCCACTCCTCTCAAGGCTCTTACCAACTCTATCTATGCTCAGTTTGC
>JADGBP010000226.1:0-1953 GCA_015231395.1 Desulfamplus sp.
TTTGACCAGAAGAGATGTTTTAAAGGCTGCGAGTTTAGGTTTAGCCATGATACCTATTTCAGCGGTTATAAGTGGCTGCGAAACCATGAACGCCATGACACAAGCAGGTGCCCAGATAGGAGTCGCTTCCGGATTTATATCCACATCTCAGGCTCAGTCTCTGCAAAAAGTGGCTACAGTAACAGCCAAAAGTTTTGAGGATATTACTCCTGAACAGGAGTATTATATCGGTCGGACAGTGGGTGCGACTATTTTACAAAAATACAGACCATACAACAGCCAGACAGTTAATCAATATATAAATCTTCTTGGACAGAGCCTTTCCCGTGCATCTGACCGCCCTGAAACTTACAGCGGATATCATTTTTTGATTCAAGATTCCAATGAAATCAACGCTCTGGCAGCACCAAGTGGTTTTATATTTATCACTCGAGGTCTTTTAAAATGCTGCAGAAGCGAAGATGCTCTGGCAGGTGTTCTTGCTCATGAAATTTCCCATGTTCAAGAAAAACATGGCATTCAGTCAATTCAAAAATCACGGATCACCTCGGCACTTACAACTATTGGCATTGAGGGTGCAAAAACTTTTGGATCTGCCGACCTTGCCAATTTAACAGACGTATTTGAAAGTTCAATTACAGATATCACAAGCACCCTTATAAACAGCGGTTATTCAAAAAATTTTGAAAAGAGAGCAGATCATAATGCTGTAATGATCCTTCAGCGTGTGGGTTATGACCCTAATGGATTGCTGGACATGCTTGGGATCATGAAACAAAATCTGGTGCCCGGCAGGCATGATTTTGGGCGGACACATCCAACACCTCAGGAGAGAATCGCTCTTCTGGAAAAGAATATAGGCAGCTTTAAACCTGTTCAAAGCCCGGGTGTCAGGCAAAAAAGATTTGACAATGTCAGGAAAAATTTTTGATGAAGCTTAAATCTGTTTTTGTCAAAAAAAATATAGAGATTAAATCTGTTTCTGTCCAAAAAGATATAAATTTTCAATCCGTTTCTGTCCGAAGAGAGTGGATTCAAGGCATATTTGGAGGCCTGGCAGCAGGATTAGTAGCACTTGTGTTCTGGGGATCGGGTTTTATGGATGTGTGGGAAGGGAAAACCTGGGATTGGAGAGAATCTCTTATGGCTCGTCCATCCTCTGCCACTGACGACATCTGCCTGATAGTTGTTGATCAGACCAGTCTTGACTGGATGAAGGAAAATAACGGTCTGACATGGCCCTGGCCTCGGGAGATTTACAGTGTTGTTGTAGATTTCTGCAAACGGAATCAGGCAAAAGCTGTGGCATTTGACGTACTATTTACCGAAGCATCAACATATGGGGTTAATGACGATCAAATTTTTGGAAAGGCAGTAGCGAATTATGGGAAGGTGGCATCGGCTGCCTTTTTGAAAAAACTCAGTGGCAGCCATACAACATGGCCTGAAGATACCACATTTTCACCGATAAAGATTGAAGGGATTCAGTCATGGCTGACAAGTTCATCTGGTCAGGCTTGTGTTTTTCCAAGAGCTGCCATGCCCATACCAGAATTAACATCAACGTCGGCAATGCTTTGCAATGTACAGCAAGAACCTGATCCTGACAGTATTTATCGCAGAGCACGTATTATAAGCCTTTTCGACAACCATGTTGTTCCAAGTCTTGGTCTTGGGATCTATTTTGCTGGAAAGAACGAACCGCATATCATAAATCAAAAAAATAGCAGTGCATCTACGGGAAATTTAACGCCACAAGGACAGAGTGCCATTACTCAGAATGTTTCGATGCCACAGATACAGGGCGGCATTACTCAGAATGCTTTGATGCCACAGATACAGGGCGGCATTACTCAGAATGCTTTGAAAATAGAGAATTGCACTATTCCTTTAGATAAAAAGGGCGAAGCGATTCTGAGGTATCGGGGACCGTCTGGTACGCATAAGACTTAC
>JADGBP010000226.1:2053-4451 GCA_015231395.1 Desulfamplus sp.
TGAGGTATCGGGGACCATCTGGTACGCACAAGACTTACAGTGCCGCAGCCGTTATCCAGTCTGAAATTGAGTTCAGAAACAATGAAAATTCTGATTTGACCACTGCTGAAAAAAATGCTGATTCGAGTGAGACTGGAAACCCTGTTGATTTGGGTGATAACGGAGATTCTGTTGATTCGAGTGATGCTGAAAAAACTCCTAATACCAGTGGGTCTATTCATACCGACCAGTTTAAGGACAAATTTAAGGACAAATATGTTTTTTTCAGCTTTTCTGCCCCCGGGCTTTTTGATCTTAGAGCCTCTCCAGTTGACAGTGTCTATCCGGGTGTGGAAATTCAGGCAACTATGCTGGACAATTTTCTGGCTGGAGATTTTATCCGTGAATCCCCGGAATACAGTGTAATTCTCTGGGTACTCTCTTGGGCTATTATCTGTGCATTATGCATTTCATTTCTTAAAGGTGTAATTCCTCTTGTTTTAGCAGGCGGTTCCGGTCTGGCTCTACCTGTAATTATATCCTTTCTTGCGTATAATGCCGGAATTTGGCTGCCACTTGTGGTTCAGGAAACTGCTTCGATTCTTGCCATTTTCCTATCTCTTGGTCTGAATTACGCCAGCGAAGGTCGCCAGAGACGATTTATCAAGAATGCCTTTAGTCAATATTTAAGTCCGATTTTCATTGAGCAGTTGATCCAGCATCCTGAAAAACTAAAATTAGGAGGAGAGAGAAAGGAACTGTCCATCTTTTTTTCCGATCTTCAGGGATTTACCTCAATTTCTGAAAATCTTACCCCTGAAAATCTCACCTCATTTCTCAATAACTATCTCTCTGCAATGACAGAAATTATCCATGAAGAAGGGGGAACCGTTGATAAATATGAAGGAGATGCGATAATAGCCTTTTGGAATGCCCCTTTAGATGTTCCGAATCACGGATACCATGCTGTTAGAGCTGCCTTGCGTTGCCAGAAAAAACTTACACAGATGCGTCCAGAAATGAAAAAAATTGTGGGGACAGATATACGTATGAGAATCGGATTGAACACAGGGTTTGCGGTGGTGGGAAACATGGGATCTTATTCACGTTTTGATTATACAATGCTTGGAGATTCGGTAAATCTTGCAGCAAGGCTTGAAGGGGCAAACAAAGAGTTTGGGACTTACACTATGATATCAGCGTCAACGCATACAGCATCAACGCGAACAGTATCAAACCACACAGCATCAATCCGTACAGCATCAATCCACACAGATTTAACCCCCAAAGCCTTTAATGGAGAGACTTCAGAGTTTGTCTTCAGGGAGCTTGCAAGACTTGCAGTGGTGGGTAAAAAAGAGGCAGTTACCGTATTTGAGCCAATGCTTCCAGAAGATTTTGAAATCAATCGCGATGTTTATACAACTTATCGTAATGGATTACAGCTTTTTTACAATGGACAGTTGCAGGAAGCTGTAGAGATATTTTCAGCTATTGCTGACAAAGATTCTCCAGCTTCAGCCTATGTCAAAAAATGTAATGAGCTGCTTCTGACCACTGATTCATCAAGCCTGCAGCCTGATAATTGGAATGGTGTGTGGACAATGACGAGCAAGTAGTCGAGGTCAAGTAATGTGACAAGGACTTGGGGTGCATGTAACTGTACGGAAGTACATTTAAAAAGTATTTAAGGAGAACTCCTATGAGAGAAACAACCGAAATAGATTGTTCAAAAATACAATGGTTAAAAAACAGGGTGGCAGACAGTCGCTATAAATTTTTTTTCATTGCCATAACCCTCACCTTTCTATTGAACTTGTCATCTGCTCTTATAATCGGAAGCACTTCTTGTGCAGCACAAGAATCTGCCGGCAAACTTGTTTTTTCAGAAGGCTCTGTCCTCTTTTCGCTTGATAAAGGAGCATCATGGTTACCTGTAACGCCCTTGATGGAGTTTCCTGAAGGGGCATATATCAAAGCGGAAGCAGATAGTCAGGCAGCTTTAATGCTTAATGACAGATCCCAAATACGTATTTCCGCCAAATCTGTGTTGTATTTCAAAAAAACAGGCTCTGCTCCTGAAGAAGAGGTTAACAAACCCGGCATTCTTGAGATATTTTCCGGTAAACTTTGGTTTAGAAACAAACGCAAAGGCTCAAAACCTGTGTTTGAAACTCCTGTAGTTGCGGCAAGTATTCGTGGGACAGAGATGGCACTTACCGTGGCAGATGACGGTAGTGCCGAAATCACCGTGCTTGAGGGTCATATTAAATGTACAAACTCACAGGGTGAGGCGATCATAACAAGAGGAGAAGCTGTTACGGCAAAAAGAGGAAGAGCTCCTGTTATAACAAAACTTCTAAAACCGGCAGATACAATCACAACGCCTTTGACCCCCTTGGCAATACACTCTTCAACA
>JADGBP010000227.1 GCA_015231395.1 Desulfamplus sp.
TTTACCGTGAAAACACATTCTGGTTTTCATTGTTGGGGGCGACCTGATTCCAAATTCGGTCATGGAGGTTTACCGTAAAAACACATTTTGTTTTTATACTCGGGGTTGCAGAAACTCTGCCATGAGCGTTTACCGTTAAAACACATTAGGATTTTCATTGTCGGGGTGTTAGCACCCCTGCCATGAGCGTTGATCATGAAAATGCATTTTTGATTTTGATGATTTTCAGATAATTAGGAATCCAGTTATGAACGGTTTTTATTTTAATATCTTTTTTAGTTTTTCCGAGATAGCCTCAGCCGTAAATGGCTTGACAACATAATTGGATACTCCGGCTTGCACCGCTTCAATAACATTTTGCTTCTGTGCTTCTGCCGTTACCATGAGAAAAGGAACTTTTGCATATCTCTTACTCGCTCTGACTGATTTCAAAAGCTCAAGACCAGTCATTTTAGGCATATTCCAGTCAGAAATCACAAGATCAATATCATTTTTTTCAAGTACATCCAGTGCAGTTGTGCCATCATCAGCTTCCAGAAGATTTTTAAAACCAATTTGTTTTAAAATATTTTTTAAAATTCTGCGCATGGTTGCAAAATCGTCCACAATCAAAACTTTGATGGATGTGTTCATTAGTTGAAACCTCCTTATCTCTCATCAGGAAAATATCTATCTTTCAAAACATACCTCTATGGTAAAATCACCATTATCAGTAAAAAATGGAATCGCAATTCTCGGACCGTTTGTGAAATGAGCTATACTGTGGGATCTTCCCATGATGACAGAAGGAATAGCTGCCTTGAACACTCGTCCCAACTCTTCCAACTCTCTTCTTGCCTGTCCGGAAATCATGTTGGTAAGCTCTCCTACGGCATCAGCGATATCCCCATTCAAATGTTCCATCTTCTCTCCAAGCATATTTGACACAATAACCAGAATACATTTTTCTTGAAAAGTAACAGATATGGTTCCATTCGCAACACCAGTCAGACCAATGACTCCGGTAACATCTCCCTTTGCCACCATCTCTTTCTTTAAATATGGCTTCCCAGGTCGAACTTTAATAAAAGCCATAGTTTCAAGAACATGTAATGTAGCATTAATAAAGGGATTGATTAACTTAGCATCCATTGTTCAGCACCCCAAATAGTTTCAACTGTGATTTTTTCGAGTGGATCAGAGAAACTCGTACCGGAAAAATCCTTACCTTTTATTTTTTATCATCTTTATCAGCAATGAGTTTTCTCATCACAATGTCAGTCATTGTTTTCACTGTTATATCGCACAATATTTTTTAAATGGGTATAAGTTTCTAAATCCATCGCATCAAACACAATGCCCATTCCATTCTCTTCAATTCTGGTAATTCTGGAATTGATCAACAAATCTATGGCAGTAACACCACCGGAAAGAGTAATTTTTACTTTGCACTCCATGCCAGGAGGAACTTTTTTCTGGGTTTTTACAAAAAGTCCTTTTATGCTTAAGTTGGTTGAACTGCCTGTGACATCCACCTCATTATCACTGTATATCAAAGTAATTGTGGTTGAAAATGACACTCTTTCATGCTGTCTGCGTCCGGTATCGTCAATTTCGGTCATATAAAAACCCTTTTTCTAAAAAATTATACCAGCTCAATACAGAGTCTATCTACCAACTGAATACAAAAACTACATGGTTTCTTTTAAAGAATCATGTGGCCATACATCATCAACAATAGTTAGAAATGCATCAACAACCTCAGAATCAAACTGGGTACCTGAACACTCTTTTATAATAGCAATTACCTTCTCTTTATCCATCTTTTTCCGATAAGCTCGATCTGAGGCCATAGCATCAAAAGCATCGGCCACAGCAAGTATTCTTGACAATTTGGGAATTTCATCACCCTTAAGACCATCTGGATAGCCTCTTCCATCAAAGTATTCATGATGATGCCTTATAATATTCTGTTCCCTGTCCCACAAACCGAGCTTACCCACAATATCTGCCCCAATTGTAGGATGTTCTTTTATCTTTTCAAACTCGTCGTCAGTAAGTCGCCCTGGTTTCAAAAGAATATCATCTCTAATACCAATTTTCCCAATATCATGAAGCTGTCCCGCAAAACTCAAGACATCCAGCTCCTCTTCGGAACACCCCATAGTTTTGCCTACAATACATGAAACATCAGCCACTCTGGTTGAATGTTTTCGTGTATAGGAATCTCTGGCTTCAAGGGCAGCAACAAACGCATACAGGGTAGAAAAAAGATTGTCATAAATATTTTCATACAATGCAATGTTCTCAATGGCTGAAGCAGCTTTCTGGGTGATAAAGCTCATATAGTAGATGTCTTTATCAGTAAATTGGTTTGAACGGTCTATATTATATGCCGTAACAACGCCAAATGCTTTTTCCCTTATTTTGACAGGCACAACCATAAATGATTTTACGTTTTCCGCCAAACCGGCAATTCCGCAATTTTTTGAAATAAGGCATGGTTTGTCATCTGCAATAACATCAAGAAAAAATTGACTCAGTTCTGGCAAAAGATCTTCAGATACAGTCTTGCTAAAATCAGTACTGGCTATCGGAATAAAGGAGGATTCATGCTCAGCATTTATATAAAAATTAACGACATCTGCCTTGATAACTTCCATACCAAGTTCCACTACCCTGTTGAAGATGCCGTGGGTTGAATCAGAAAGGGAAAAGTCTTCCATAATGCGGTTTAGGACATTAAGTTCATCTACACGAACAAGAAGCTCATTATTCAAGGCTGCCAGACGTTCTCTGCGTGCAATCTCCTCATGGAGAATAATATTTTCAACAAAGAGCCCTCTTTCCCGCATGACACGGGTAAAGCTTAGCTCCATCTGTTCCAGATTGACAGGTTTAACAAGATAATCCACAACACCGTTTTTTAAAGTACGAATGGTGTTTTCCAAAGACGGATATCCCGTCATGATTATTACAGGAAGGGTATTATCAACATTTCTTATGTACTCAGCAAGTTCAAGTCCGTCCATTTCCGGCATATTGATATCTGTAAAACAGCACGCTATTTTTACGGATTTAATGATTTTAATAGCTTCAATCCCATTCTTGGCTGTATAGACTTGATATCCTTTTCGCTCAAAATATTCTTCTGTAATATCAAGGATACCTTCTTCGTCATCTACTACCAGAATAGTGTTTCTACTGTTATCCGTCATGCCACATTTCCCAAAGCTATGCTCCTAAACCATGTTTGAAGCAGTAGTAATCATCTTTCACAGATATAAAAAAACTATTAAACATCGACATCCTTTATTTGCCAGTTAACATATTGACATTATTTTGGAAATTAACTTCCGTTTTCAGGAAACTTTTCTATTTTCAGGGAACTTCCCACAAAAAGTGTCAAATATTGGGGGGGGGGTATATGAAGGATGCCTAAAAATTCTACTCAACATCAAATTCTATTCAACATCTCAACATGATATACTTTTTGTAATAAGTGATATAATAACAAGCACATAATTTCCAGTTCTATTACCATGAACCAAACTAATAACATCTTTAGTTCAGGAATTTCAATTCACAACAATTGCAGTAAAGCCGCTTATATTCTGAAGACATATCATTATACTAAACATTTTCTTTTTTCAATGGAAAATAAATTAAAACTACACTTTCTACACTTTCGTTCAGCAAGTTATAATATTATCTTTTAGTATTTAAAATACACATGAACTATAAACACAAAAAATGAATATTTAAAGAATAATATTCTTGACACGTTAAATAAAAATGAATATTTTTCATAAAAAAATACAAAACAGCTTACAAAACAAAAAAATATCGAGAAAAATGAAAAGCAATAAATGGAAAGCAATTATAGTCAGATTCAGGATACTCTGAATCAAGAACAATCAGAATATGTTTTCACGACAAATAAGGGTACAAAGCATGGATGAGACTGATTTTAAAATATTAAAAATATTGCAGGAAAAAGCCAGAATCCCCAATGTAGAAGTCGCCCGTACTATTGGAATGGCCCCATCGGCAGTGCTTGAAAGAATAAAAAAACTTGAATCAAGAGGCATCATATCAGGCTATGAAGTTAGACTGAATGCAAAATGCTTTAATCAATCTTTGATTGCATTCATACAGATAAAACTCAACGCTCCTTCACAAACAGAGCAAATTGCAGAAGCATTGCATCAATATGAAGAGATTCAAGAAATTCATTATATTTCAGGCGAGGATTGTCTCTTAGTTAAAATACGGATTAGTAACGGTGAAGAACTTCAAAAAATTATCAATGAAAAAATAACTTTGATTAAAGGCATTGAATCAACCAGAAGTTTTATAGCCCTGTCAACATACAAGGAGAGTTCAAGGTTTCCATTGACTGAAACTTCTCCCTCCTAAGTAGGGCGTGTCGCAGAACTCAGCTTAGAAGCTACACAGAAGTAACTTAG
>JADGBP010000228.1 GCA_015231395.1 Desulfamplus sp.
TGATTATTGTCCTGATTCTGGTTTGATTATTGTCCTGATTCTGGTCTGATTATCGCCCTGATGTCGGTCTGATATTGCCCCTATACCGGTGGATATATATAATACAAGGAGTTTGTCATGTTTGGTCTGGGAATGCCTGAAATCCTTCTGATTCTGGCTATAGCGTTAATGGTTATAGGTCCAAAAAAATTGCCTGATCTTGCCAAAACTCTGGGTCGTGCCATGGGTGAATTCAAAAAAGCTGCCTATGAGTTTAAAAACAGTATTGATATGGAAGATACTGTTAAGGAATTCAATGAGCCAATGAAAAGTCTTAAAAATGATTTGAAAAGTTTTTCTGATCCATTAAAGGACTCAATAAAGACAGATTTTTCCGAAGGTATTCAAATCTCTAAAGATGTTAAAATCTCCGAAGATGTTAAAACAACACCTGAAGATGCCCCAAATAATAAGGATGAGAAGCCCAAATGACAGACAGAGACCAAGACAAGCTGCCTTTTACAGAACATCTGTCCGAGTTGCGGGATAGACTTGTCCGCTGTTTTATCGCTGTTGGCGTTGGTTTTGTCATTGCTTACTGCTTTAAGGAAAAATTGTTTGATATTCTCAATGCTCCCTTAGTAAAAGTTATGGGAGGAGAGACTAAAATGATTTTTACCGGTCTTCCTGAAGCTTTTTTTACCTACATGAAACTTGCTTTTCTTGTAGGAATTATACTTGCTACGCCCGTTCTTTTTTATGAATTCTGGATGTTTATTTCGCCGGGTCTTTATCGAAAAGAGAAAAAGTTGCTTATTCCCGCTGTTCTGCTCTCAATAGTTTTTTTTGGTATTGGCTCAAGTTTTGGATATTTTATTGTTTTTCCCTATGGGTTTCAGTTTTTTCTTGGGTTTTCGTCAGAAACCATACAGGCAATGCCTTCAATGAAGGAATATTTAAATTTTTCTTCAAAAATGCTTCTCGCGTTTGGATTTGTATTTGAACTTCCACTTGTAATAACCTTAATGGCACGCATGGGGCTTGTGACGGGCGAATTTCTAAAAAAAAATCGAAAATATGCAATACTCATTATTTTTATAGTGGCAGCCATTCTTACACCACCGGATGTTGTAAGTCAGCTTATGATGGCTGTCCCTCTGATGTTTTTATATGAACTAAGCATTATTGGTGCAAGATTGTTTGGTAAAAAAAATGACGGAGAAAGCGAGCAGGGTAAATTTGAGCCGGAAGTTGAAGAGGTTGAGGATTGAAATTTTTAGAACATAAGCAGCTTCTCTTGAGCAACATGTTTATCAGGTAGTTTTTTTAAATCCTGCCTGATATATAATAAGGTGCAAAATATTATTAACCATTAAGAAAATGAGGTAAAGGAGTAAAGAATGATGAGTAAAAAAGCTATTAAGTTTATGCTGGCAATCGGTGTTTCTTTTCTTTTTGCTGCTACATGCATTTATGCAGGAACAGCAGTTGAAGATACTTTTAAGATGGAGACAAAAGAGTACGCAAAACATACAAAAGGGTTGGTTGAATTCACCCACAAACAACACGTTGAGAAACATAAAATTGCCTGCGGTACATGTCACCATGATGACAAGGGAAAAGCCCTTGAACTTAAAGCAGGAGATGACGTTCAAAAATGTGTAGCATGCCATAAAGAGACAGGAAAAGCTCCAGAAGGCGAAAAACTTAAAAAGAACGAGAAAATCGCGAAATATCATAAAGAAGCTCTTCATGCCAATTGCATTGATTGTCACAAAACTTCAAACAAGAAAGCCGGCGATCCCAAAGGCAAGGGACCTGCTCCCACTTCATGTAATGATTGTCATCCCAAAACGAAACCTTAATATCACAGTTTTTTTGATAAAAAAGAGTTTGCTTTGAGTGTAAAAAGAGTTTTATTTTTTTATAAAAAGGGTTTTGCTGCAAATGCAGGAAAACCCTTTTTGATAAATGTCTTAGTGACTAACAAGATATACGGAATATAATTTTAAGGATTGAGATATAATGACAGAGACAACAATATCAGAATCGTCAAAACCCCGAACTTCTGATGAATATATAGAAATGATGCGTGCACAGTTAAAGGGAAACAGCGAATGCGGTACTACTCACTACAATCTTGCAGTTGCCCTGATGGGCAAGCAGGAGTATGACGCTGCAGAAAAGGCTCTTCATGATGCTGTAGATTGCAGTCCTTCTCTTGCCGAAGCCTATGTTCTTCTGGGCGGAATCTGCCTTCAGAGAAATGATCTTGAAGGATGTCTGAGATATAATAAATACGCAACAAAAGCCAGAGCTGGTTTTGCAGAAGGATATGCAAACATAGGTTTTGTGTTGCTTCAACTGATTGATGGCAAAGATGCTAAAGATGACGAAGAAAAACTTGACCTTGCAATTAAAAACCTTGGTAAAGCCATTATTCACAATTCCAAATTTGTTCAGGCCTACACAACTCTTGGCAATGCCTATTTAATGAAAGGGCTTCTTGATGAGTCCATCAAAGCAAATCTTGAAGCAGTTAAAATTCAGCCCCAATTTCCCATTGCCCACAACAATCTTGCTGTGGCATACCTTGAAAAAAAGGAATATGACAAAGCTCTATTTCATTGTGACAAAGCAGAATCTTTAGGCTTTCAGGTGGCAGATGCCATGAAACAAGAGCTGGCTCTTCACAGAAAATAGATGACTAATTCCAAACCGATATTTCAATATCATATCTCGGGATTAAACGAGTTGCTGATAGATGATTCTCCGTTTCTTCAATTGCCTCTTATGGGAAAAGGGGCAGAAGGAATTCTTATTCATGAGTATTTTGAGCTGGCGAAAAAATTTATTCAAGCCAGTGATTATGGAGCTTTAAGAGAAGGTGTTAAGTTTATTCTGAACAGGGCGTGTTCTGTTGAATCCTTTGAGCAAATTGATATTTATCTTGAAAAACATGGTGCTTTTTACCACCCAGCCAGAATTGAAGTTAGCATTAAAAATACCTGTAAACCTACCTGTAAAGCCACGTCTTACAGAACGTCTGAAATTACTTGTGAAACCACATCTGAAAGCAATGTTGAAACCACACCTGAAAGCAATGTTGAACCTAATTCTGAAATAACTCTACAAGATACATCTCCAGTCCTTTTTGTCCTTAATACCGCTGTTTCCATCCATGGGCTTGCCCTGATTGATAATGAATATCATCTTTTGAAATATCTTAATCAAATAGATGGCAATTTCTTTCTTCCGAGGGTATTTGGCATGGAGAGCATGATTTGCAGAGAAATGCCAATCTCATTTTTTCTTGCAACATGGTTTGATGGATATAAAGAGTTTCATTTAACTGATAATCTGGACAAATCTGATAATCTTGATGGGTCTGACCATTTTGATAGGTCTGATAACCTCGATAGGTCTGACAATATCGATATATCTGATCTCGATAAATCTAATATCCAAAAACTTCATCTTTGGAACAGTGACGGCAGCGTTATCCCTGTGTCCCTTCCGGCTTATTTTGAAATTTATGAAAAAGCCTCTGAAATCCTCACTTTTTTTTATAATATCAATACTTTTGAGCAGATTTCTCCGTGGCACCATGCAGCAGGAGATTTTGTTGTTAAATCAACTGAACAGGGATTTGATGTAAAGCTCATAACAGCTCGGGGCTACAGTGCAATTGTGGAATCCGGTTGTCCTGAAGCTACTTATGAAATTGACGAGGATAAAATTGACGAGGATGAAATTGATGGGGCTTGGAATAATAATATCCAAGATATTTATAAAGCTCTTCTCCTCTTCTTTTTGAATCTTACACTGCGTATGCGTATAGACCGAATTGATGGAACAGGAGAAAGATGTCTGGTTGATGATAAGGTCATTCCATTTATATTAAAGGGCTTCTTCAGGGCTATTGGGAATAAAAAAATAGTAGGTTGTAGCAAAATAGGTGATCGCGAAAAAACAGATAGCAATGAGACAAAAGGTGGTAGCGAAAAAATACCTGATAATATTGAAAGAAATTTGAGTAATAATCCCGATTTTTCCAAAAATATGATCGATGGATTCAAATCCTATCTGATGCAGTTCAGTCATGAGAATCTATATGAAATATTGCTTGTCATGACGGACGATTATCATCCGGATAGCCCTGAAACCCTGTTCATACGAAACAATCTTAAACATCATTCTGAAAGATTATTCTGTTATATTTGTAATAATATTCCATGAATTTCATAAAATGGGAAAAAAATGCTTTTTTATTGACAATACTTCATAGAAATCTTATAGGAACAATGATTATTTAAAAGCGTCTGAAAAACCAATGTTGACCTGACATAAGGTCAACTGTTAAGTTAAGATAGATAACTATAGACTTCCAGAAAAATATTTTGGTATCTCAATTTTTAAGAAGAAGGGCAACCTCTTGCCAATTTAAT
>JADGBP010000229.1:0-1105 GCA_015231395.1 Desulfamplus sp.
CTATTTTACCTTATATGTAGTGAATTCGTATTTTTGTTTTTTACTTTTACATTCAACAGTAGTTGTAATTTGCTTTAAATCTATAGGGGCTGGGAGACCTACACCTTTAGGAAACATTGTTATGGATTGTAGGATTGTGGTAACGGTTCTGGTTACCTCATATTCAGCTCCTGAGTCTGCTGTAATTTTGAGTGGAGGAGGTGGTGTTGCTGGTGATGGTGGTGTAATTGGAATATTATCATAAGTATCATTAATTGTTCTCTCTATCTCATCCATAGCTGTGGTTGTAGCTTCGCTCATTGTTCTGGAGGTTGTGTTACCATCTGTTGCTGTTATCTGCAATTTGGCAACACCAAGAATACCAATTCCAAAAATCGCCATTGCAATCATAACTTCAATTATTGTGAAGCCTTTTGAATCAGGTTTTGTCATAGGTGTTCCTCCTTGGTTTAGGGTTTCTAAATATCGCCGCTGTCCATTAACAATCACATTCTTAAATGGGTTGGCATAACTAATATATGGTAACCATAATCAATTAAAATATCTGTTGTTTTATCACTTGCAAATTCTCTCAATTCTATTTCTCTGGATTCATTTTTTGGAGCAGTTACGTTAATCCAAAGACTCTCTGAATCTTCGGGACTTTCTGTAATATCAATGAATTCAATTTCGGGAAACCTGCTTTTGATCATATTTATAAGCGTATCTATTAATTCTTTTTGTTTGAAATTTATTCTCATATTTCCAATTCCTTTCCGATTGCTTCTATAGTTTTCCAGATAATTAAATTGGCAATCGTAGGGGCAATCCCTTGCGGTTGCCCTTCTTAAAAATTGAGATACCAAAATATTTTTCTGGAAGTCTATATCATCTCTTTTGCCTTTACAAGCTGCTGAAATGCAAGGTTTTTACTAACATTAGTTACACCAATGAAAAGAAAAAATTTGCGTTCCTGAGCTATTTTTAAGAGCAGAGCAGAA
Organism: Desulfamplus sp.; assembly: GCA_015231395.1. Classification (GTDB taxonomy): domain Bacteria; phylum Desulfobacterota; class Desulfobacteria; order Desulfobacterales; family Desulfobacteraceae; genus Desulfamplus. The sequence continues at coordinate 981 of JADGBP010000229.1, forward strand.
TGTTTAATAAAAGCTGACCACGCTGAAATATTCTCATAATTCTTCCAAACTGAAATAATAACTGAGTTCTTCTTCGGAAAGAAAATCAGTTGAATTATCATTGACAGATGAAAGTTCTATATCAT
>JADGBP010000229.1:1172-2609 GCA_015231395.1 Desulfamplus sp.
GGGCAATACAGATGACCGTTTGATAACAATTGAGTTTCAAAAATGGATGTATTCATATAAGAAATATCCTATATCTTCTGTTCCTGTAGCATTGAGTCTCCTGCTTAATTCCGTAATAGTTGAAACAAAGCAATATTTTAAACTGCAATTTCAAACATAATTTGATCATAATTTACAAAAGGCTTAACGGTCTTTTCTTTTGCATTATTTTCTTTGAAATCAATAAGTCCCACCTGTTCTAAGAATTTAACATCATCAGAAACATTATTAACATCTCTATTAAGCAGTGTTGATAAATGACGAATAGATAAAGGTTTTTCCCTCTTTATTGCCTGTAATAATTCAACTCTCTTTGGAGTAATAGCCTTTCTAAATGCCTCAATGCTTGTAAAGTAAACACCCTTTTCCTGCTTAACATCTTTACCCTCTTGCAATGACTCACAAGTATTAATAAACCCATTGAGCAGAGTTTGAATATCTTTTATACCAACTTTAACCTTTCTGATTCTCATCCAAAGTCCAGTTCTCATATTTTAAATCTTGGTTGATTATTTGTAATTTACTGAAGACACTATCGTTGCTTACCATTACAGCATTTTCTGTGATTGCTGTAGAGGCGAGTATTAAATCAACATCATCACGTTTAGCTGTTTTGGTTTTGATACCATATTTCCTGATATAATTAACTTTAAGCTCTCCAAAAAGCTTTGCTCCTTGTCTGGTGATTGGCAAAATAGCGAAATGAGTGTCTATAAGCTGCAAGGTCTCTCGCATAAAACTTTTTACTTCTTCCGTACTTGCTAAAAAGAGTCCAAATTCTACTTCAAATAACGTCAGTATAGAGACACAAACCTCTGCATCATCAGCAAGGTTTAACAAATGGTGACCAACAATACCATAGTGGGCTGAATATGAGTCTTTTAAATAAGATATAATATTGGTATCTAAAAGGTATCTCTTCATTTTTCTGTATTTTTAAAATGCGATGGTTCTCTGAATGCAAAGTCTTTCCTGAATGACTTAGAAGCCTTTTGCAAAGTGTCAGAAGCCTCTTTACTAAAGGGATTTTTCCTAAAATCTTCAAGCATTCCTGCCCATTTTCTTTTTGGAGTTTGGTCTGCAGGAGCTTTTATTTGAGCAATATCTTCTTTTACCTCTATAGTAATCTTAAAGGTCTTGTTCGAGTTTGAGTGTTCTCCAAGCCTTTCCAACCATTCAGGCGGAATATTTGCTCCCTTTATATTGTCTATGATGGCTGTAGGCATCTCTTTTCCCTTTAACTGAATATTATACGATTATTAAGATAAAGGCGCTCTTTAACAGATATATTTGTAAGTTGTCTGATTTTTTCTTGTGTAATCATGATTAAACTCTCCTTTATTTTGCAATAATGGATAGCACTGCTTCGTTGACATCAAAGAGTAATTTTTTTATTTC
>JADGBP010000229.1:2750-4425 GCA_015231395.1 Desulfamplus sp.
TGCATATTTTTCATAAGGAATATTCTTGAATTTGATAAGCAGGTCTATATCGCTGTCATCTGAAAAATTATTGGTAGTTACAGAACCAAAAGCGTATAATTTTTCTACATCATACTCCTGACAATATTGCTTTATTATATTGATATTATTGGTAAGGAATCGGTTTTAAATAACCTGCCCATTTACCTCACCCCCCAGCCCCCTCTCCATATCTGGAGAGGGGGAGTTTGGGTAAGTTATTTCGGACTCATTCCTAAGCAATTTATTCATTTGATATATTCCATCCTTTATACTCCAAGTTAACTGGATTCCGTTCATGAGCGTTTAATTCAATAGATCTCTTTCCTGTGCAATATTCTACCAATATCAATGATACCATTTTTCACATCAAATAATATTCTGTAATCGCCACATCGTAACCTGTAAGCAGGTTCAAAATCAGTGAGCTTTTTGATATTGGCAATATCAGGAAAGTTTTTCAAGGTTTTTATCCTGTTGTGGATTCTTTCTTTGTGCTGTTGGTCTATCTTCTTTAAATCCCTGATGGCAGATTCACGGATATTAATTTGCATTGTGAAGGTAGTCATCAAAGGAGATACTTTTATCATTTCTTGTAGCTCTCAATAGCTCAAGGTCTTTCATGTCAAGAACTTGAATATCGTCATTAAAGCTAATTTCCATACCATCTTCTTTAATGTGATTTAAAAGCCATACTATTTTTTCAGTAAGTAACTCATTTTTAATTTTGATTGTTATGGTATTCATGGATTTCTCCTTTATTCATTGACCGGTATCCTGCTTGCTATTTATTTACCCCAAGAGCTTGTAAACAAGCCTGTGCTCATTCCTAAACCAATGGCTTTAACTTTGGTCAATACTGAGCAAAGTTTTAACCTCTTCTAATGAATATGTGGATGCTGTAGATTCTTGAGCCTTTGCTTGACGCAATTCTATTAAGTCTTCAAAATCTATCAATGCATTTTGAATGCGACAAAATTCTTCATAAGGTAGAACAGCAAAGACTTTGTGCCCATCCTTGGTCAAAAATTCTGGATGTAATGCCAACATGGTTTATGCCCTCTTTTGTTTTATGAATAGCTTTCTTTCCGATGACGAATACGATAAATAACAATGCTCTGTTGCTCAATCTCAAACAGAACACGGTAATCACCAATTCGCAAACGATATTCTGGAGTAAAATTAGTCAACTTTTTGACATCACCTTGTAAATTTTAAATTTTCTTTAAGCTATTCTAATTTTTCAAGAATACGATGCTGCATTATATGAGTAATTATCTGTAAATCTTTTACTGCCTTAGGTTTGAATTCCAATTGATATATCACAGTTTCAACCTTGTCTGATTGTTTCTTGAGCAATCATGATTTTTATACTTTATTCATTGACCGGTATCCTGCTTGCTATTTATTTGTTCAACCCCAAATTCCGACATTGAATAGTTGCTCTTAAAGTGCGTGTGTTATTTGTCCCACCTGTACGATCAAGCTCGTTTGTAAGTGTTGCGTCTGTGATAGCTGTGATTGATATGGTAACTGCTCTTATATCGGTTAGCGTAGTAGTTACGGCATTACTCGCATTAAGATATGTAAAAGTCAGAGCTGAGATATTCTCAGCAATCAGTTTATCAGTAGTGCCTCCATCGTTGACCGTCAGATC
>JADGBP010000022.1 GCA_015231395.1 Desulfamplus sp.
ATGTAGAAGACTCTGTCGATGTCCGAGACACTGCTGGAAGTTGGGCATGTATGGTGAAAAACTCTTCTTCGCTCTCCATTCCAACGGGCAGAGGATTATCAAAAGATATCTTCATGGCAGGACTGAATCCTGTTGAGTATCTTACCTTGATGCCGGTTCTTCTTATGGCTCTTCTTATGATTTTGGCAAGTTCAAGATGACCAAAGTGTCTTGCTTTTCCAAGTCTTGAATAGAAGAATGTCAGTTTTGAAAAAGATTTATCAATATTCTCCTGCTTTTTATTATTGTTTTTCTCTTTATTATTGATTTTTTTTTCATTACTGTTTTTATTTTCATCATCTATTTTTTCTTCATTATTGTTTTTCTTTTCATTATTGTTTTCTTTTTCATGTTCCACGCCTGTTTCTAAAGAGACTGAATCTGCTGGAGAAACTGAATCTACTGGCGGATATAACTTCGGCTGAACAATTTCAAAATCACAGATACCGCACCCTGTGCAGCCATGCTCCCTGCAATCATGGGTCAATTCCCCAGTCATTGCTTTGGCAAGCTCGTCTTCCATGAATCTGTCTGCAATACCACAGTCAATATGTGACCATGGCAGAATTTCGTCTGCTTCCCGTTGTCGGACAGTATAGAAAAAAGGGTCAATATTGCACTCATCAAAAGCATTTTGCCATAAATCAAAACGGAACATATCTGACCAACCATCTAAACGGCATCCTTTTTCCCATGCCTTTACAAGCACCCTTGACAGTTTTCGGTCTCCTCTTGCCCATACTCCTTCAATAAGACTCATTTTAGGATTTTGCCATTTAAGGTTGATGCCGGGATGACGAAGATGTTGCTTGAGAAAATTAAGATTATCCATAGCCTTGTCAGGATGAATTTGGGCAGATCGCTGGAAAGGCGTGTGAGGTTTTGGGATAAATGGTGCAAAGCTGATACCGATGGTGCTTTTGCCCTTGCGTATTTTAATTCCGGCGAGCCGCTTTGCCATATCTGCAATGGCTTCGATATCCTCAGTAGTTTCTGTAGGCAGACCGTTCATGAAATAAAGCTTTATGTTACGCCATCCAAGTTCCAAAGCACTGTTAACAGTTGTGAATATATCTTCTTCTGTAATGTTTTTATTGATAACATCGCGCAACCTCTGTGTCCCGGCTTCCGGTGCAATGGTAAATCCGGTTTTCTTGACTTTTTTGATTATCCTCATCAATGGAGCGGTAAGTTTGCCTGCCCGAACAGATGGAAGAGATATGGATATGCAGTGCCCGGGATTAACAGCCATAAGCTGTTCCATAAGGGCAGCCAAATTACTGTAATCTCCGGTACTCAAAGAGAGCAGAGAGAGATCGCTGTAACCGGTATGTTTAAGGGCAGTTTGTGCAATATCAACCAGATCATTCACTGAACGCTCTCTTACAGGTCTGTAAATCATGCCAGCCTGACAGAATCTGCATCCTCTTGAACATCCTCTTGCAATTTCAAGACGAAGGCGGTCGTGGACAGGTTTTCCAAAGGGCACAACAGGGGAAGTCGGGAACGGAGCAGCAGCGATATCGGGTAATATTGCCCTTTTAATACGCTCATAACCTGTTTGCAGAGGCTCAAGATGCTGTATCCCGTTTTCATTATAAGTTGCCTTAAAAAATGAAGGGACATAGACCCCCTGTATCTTAGACAGGCTTTTGAGCAGAACATGTCTGTTGTTGTTGCCATCTTTTTTCCATTGAATGAAAACCCTGGAAATATCAATAATCGCCTGCTCTCCGTCGCCAATTACAAAAGCATCAAAAAAATCAGCCAAAGGTTCAGGATTAAAGGCACAGGGACCTCCTGCAATAATCAGAGGAAATTTCTCTGTGGAAGAATCTCTCTGAGTGGCATAAAAGGGTATGCCCGAAAGACTCAACATAGTGAGAATATTGGTGAAATTAAGCTCATAAAGCAGACTGAAGCCAATGATATCAAAAGATTTGAGATCTTCCTCAGACTCCAGAGAAAAAAGAGGGATATTTTTGTCCCTTAAAATCTTCTCCATATCAGGAGCTGGCGTAAAAAAACGTTCTGCAGCAATATTTTCCTGCTCATTCAAAATAGTATATAAAATCTGCATACCAAAATGGGAAGTGCCGATTTCATAAAGATCTGGAAACGCAAGGGCAAATTTAAGATCAACTTTTGAGAGGTCTTTTTTGATGCTGTTAACTTCACAGCCAAGATATCGGCTGGGCATCTCGACGAAGGGGAGGATTTCTTGAATATTTATTTTATTCATGATAAAAAATTATTAATAATTCCATGTTATTGTTGTTAGATTTTGTCAAATTTTGGTAAACCGTGAATATCTCATTTTAACCGTAATAAAGCAATGGGAATTTAAAGAGGAATATGACACAGGAAGCTGGAAACCATATGTTACTTAAACCAGATTCCGGTTCAATGCCTAATACCGGCACTATAATGGAGTCTTTAAACGGTATTGTGGAGCGTATCACCTACCACAATTCTGATAATGGCTGGTCTGTTTTAAGAGTTGTCGCTTTTAATAATCCTCATCAGCAGGAGACAGTTGTGGTGCATCAGACCAAGGTGTTTGCCGGAGCCACAATGCGATTTCAGGGTCACTGGACAATTCATCCCAAATATGGTCGCCAGTTCCATGCAACTCTGGCAGAGGAGAAAAAACCTGCCACCACAGCAGCACTTGAGAAGTATCTTGGTTCTGGTCTTATCAAAGGCGTAGGTCCCAAAACAGCGAAAAAGATTATCAGACATTTTGACAAAAAAACACTTGAAATATTTGAAGCTCATATTGAACGGCTAACCGAAGTTCCCGGCATTGCACATAAAAAATTAGATATGATAAGTCATGCATGGACAGAACACAAAGCGATCCGTGATGTGATGATGTTTCTTCAGTCACACGGTATCAGCACTCTTTTTGCTGTTCGGATTTATAAAGAGTATGGCGATAACGCAATTCAATACGTGACAGAAGACCCTTATCGTCTTGCCACTGATTTTTACGGAATCGGTTTTTTTTCTGCGGACAATGTGGCATTGAGCATAGGTTTTGCTCCAGACAGCGATCAACGTATAATTGCCGCTGTCCGCCATGTGCTCTCCGCCAGCAGAAATTTTGGACACTGTTACCTGACTTTCTCTCAAATTCAGGAGCAGGTGACTGAATTGCTTGCCTTTGATCTGCAAAGCCGTATATCTGATATACTTGAGCATATGCAAAAAGAAAAATTGTTGATGGTTCGTTATCTTGACACAAAAAAGAAGATTGATGAAACTCAACAAAATGAATCTCGACCGAAACAAACTGAACCTCTACCAAATGAGTTTCAACCAAATCAATCCCGACAAAATCAATCCCACCTGAATGAGTTTCAACAAAATAGACTTTCACTGAGTCAATCTGAACAGAATGAGTTTCAACACAATCAATCTCCACAAAATAAAGAAACCTGCTACTATTCCAAATCTCTCTATTTTGATGAGCTTTATGTCGCGAAAAGAGTCTCAGCAATGTGTAAAGGCAAGACCGTCAGTGTTGAGAAGGATCGGGTTGACCGCTGGATATCTCTTTACTGCAAGGCAAAAAATATAACACTAAGCGATGAACAGGCAAAAGCAGTAAGCTCAGTTGTATTCAAACCTTTCTCCATACTTACCGGAGGTCCGGGTTGTGGTAAAACCACAACTACCTTTGTGATTGTGAAGCTGATTGAGGCCATGGGGGAGGCTGGCAATACTTCCGGAAAGAGCATGAAGATTATGCTTACAGCTCCCACCGGACGGGCGGCACAGCGTATGACAGAAGTAATTGGCATGGAGGCTAAAACCATTCATCGTCTTTTGGAATGGCAGGGTGGAGAGTTTAAAAAAAATGAAAAAACGCCGCTGAAAGCTGATTTTTTGATTGTTGACGAGTGCTCGATGCTGGATATCAACTTAACCGCTTCATTGCTCAAAGCTGTGCCGGAATCTTGCAAAGTTCTTTTTATTGGAGATGCAGATCAGCTCCCCTCAGTAGGAGCGGGCAATGTATTGAAAGACATGATCGCATCTGGTGTTGTTCCATGTTTTGTCCTGACACAGATATTCCGGCAGGCTGAAGAGTCCCTGATTATCAAATATGCACATCAGATTAATAAGGGCATCATGCCCTGGATTGGCTCTCCATTTAAAGACCCCGAACTTTGGCGAAATCACACTGACTGCATGTTCATTGATTCCGATGAATCCACCAAAGAGCAGATTCATTTCATAAAACATGTTAAGCATGCGTGTAGTCTTAGATCATCAAAAGAGATTGAATCTGATAATTCATCTGATAATTTGCCGAGTAAGCCATCAAATCATTCATCTGGTAATCCATCAAGTAAGCCATCGTTGAGTCAACCATCAGATCATCTATCTGGTAATTCATCTGATTATTCATATGGTAATCTGTCTGATTTTTATGAATTCAGGATTGGTGAGACTGTCAAGCCTTATGAAACAGAAATCAAGATTCCCAAAAAATTTCAGCATGTTAATATTGACGCTCTTTACAAAGCAGACACAGAAGTCAGAGAGCTTATGGCAGTGCTTAAAAATGTTCATCCATGTTCATCTCTGCATTATGGATACGCTGCCTCAGATGTTGTAAGAGAACTTTATCAGGAGTGGATCCCCAAATATTATGGCAAAGGATGTGAAATCCAGATTCTCTCTCCCATGACCAGAGGCTCGCTTGGGACAATGAATCTTAACAGCGTAATACAGGCATCTGCCAATCCGGCTGCAGAAGGAAGGCGGGAAATTAAGGTTGGAGAGAGAATATTCAGAATCGGAGATCGGGTAATCCATCGGCGGAATAACTACGATCTTGGAGTTTTTAACGGCGATATTGGCACAATAGTGGATATAGACACAATGGATCTTGCCTGCTCCGTCTCTTTTTACCCTGACAACAAGGTTATTAATTATCAGAGAGATGACATTTTAGAGCTGGATCTTGCTTATGCAATAACAATTCATAAATCTCAGGGCAGCGAGTTTGATATTGTCATCATTCCCGTACTCTCTCAGCATTTCAAAATGCTGTTCAGAAATCTTGTCTATACAGGTTTGACCAGAGCAAAGAAGCTGGCTGTTTTTGTGGGCACCCGCAAGGCAATGGCAATGGCTGTCAAGAATCAGGATATAAGCCTGAGACAAACGGCTCTTGAGTCGTTGCTGCAACTTTAGGGCTTCTTTGTCATTAATTAGTATTTTTATGCTGTTTATTTCAATAAAAATAATGCAAAATCACTTCAATCCGTTTTTTTTATAAAAAAACGGTCAATAATAGAAAAATTTTACTTAAAAATTTCTTGATAAGCCATTTTTAATTTCATATTTTATCAAAAAAACTCATTCTCAGGCATAAAAAAAGTATTTTTATGCTTAAATATATCTGAATTTAATAAAACATCCAGAAAGAGGTATTTTTATACTGTTTTGCTTAGCAGCAAAGCAGATTTTTTTTTATAAAAAAAATAAATTGCTAATTAAATCAAAGTTATATATTTTTTTATAGAAATATGGCATCAAACATGCTTAGTGCGATGTTTATGCAATAATATTTTGTATAATAGTTATTTTGACTAACCCCGATTTTAAAAATTCAGGTATTTTTTTACAACTTTTTTTCAATTATGTTTGCAATTTTTTATAAAACTATGGCAGTGATTGAAAAATATAATACAAATTAAGCAGTCATGGTTTAGATTATGATCACCCCCCCAACCATGAAAATAAAAAAGCATTTTCACGATAAGATAATAAAAATTAAGGAGATATTAACATGGGAATAATACCAATCAAAAAAATAGAGCCTGCTGAAGATGTTTGGGGAATTGCCTCTTCAATTGATATATATGAGTGCAATCCTGAAAAAATCCGTGATGCGGAATATATCAAACAGTTTGTCAAGGATCTGTGCGATCTCATTGAGATGAAACGGTTTGGTGAAACTCAGGTAGTTCATTTTGGTGAAGATGAAAAAGTTGCTGGTTTTTCAATGGTTCAGTTAATTGAAACCTCTTTGATTTCAGCTCATTTTGCTAATCTTACCAATACTACCTATTTAGATGTTTTTAGCTGTAAACCCTATGACCCTGAAGTTGTGAAAAATTTTGCCCAAGGTTATTTTGATGGCAGCGAAGCTATTGTTCAGGTTAGCTACAGGAAATAAATCATGGCAAGCATCCGTATTGTGAAAGATCCAGACGAGTGTGCCTTTTTATGGCAGACTTACTATCCTGTTGAGTGTTTCTTTGATCTTTGGCAAGTCAGAGAAACCTTTTCACAACTATATGACAGAGAAAATAATTTTATTGTATATGAAGAGAATGGCAGGGTAAATGGTCTGCTTGCTTTGTGCAGAATTACCGAGACCGATGAATTAGCATTTTTCCCCGGAGAAATCTGGAACAACAGAACATGGATGGAGCAGAATAAAATCATATCTAAAAACAATCAGATTATGAGTGCGATGCTCCATGCTGTTCAGGGAAATGCAGAGATTCGGTATTTATGTCAAGAGTCTCTTAATAATGTTTCGTTGGAAATGAGAGATAATTGCACAGTAGATCAAGAGAACTTCACAGTAGATCAAGAGAACTTCACAGTCGATCAAAAGAACTTCACAGTCGATCAAGAGAACCGCACAGTTGATCAAAAGAACCAAACAGTTGATCAAAAGAACCAAACAGTTGATCAAAAGAACCAAACAGTTTATGAAGATAACCGTACAACCGATGAAGATAACCGAACAGTTTATGAATATGACTCTGCTAACACTCTGTCTGTTGATGAAATCGGTTATCTCTTTTATCCTGAGCAGTATGAATATAACTATGACCGGTATCTTGGTGTATTTGCAGGCAAATCCAGAAAAAAAATCATGTCGGAAGTCAACTCAATTGAAAAACAGGGGGTATCTTTTAGATATGATAAACCCGAAGATATCGATTATCTCTTTCAACTCAACATTAGCAATTTCGGAGAACATGGCTACTTTCATGATCCCAGGTTTTTAAATGCCTTTATCAGACTTGCCCAAAATCTCCATGAAAAAGAAATGCTGCGGGTGGTTACAGTGCTTGTAGGTAATGAAGTTGCTGCCGTAGATATGGGTGCTGTATGGAATAACACCTGTACCATGATTGCTGGAGGAACCAACAAGAATTTTCCCGGTATTGCCAAGCTTATTAACCTGCACCACATGAAATGGGCATGTGTAGAAAAAATATCAAGCCTTGATTTTCTGTGCGGAGATTTCGGTTGGAAGAAGCGATTCCATCTCACGCCCAGACCGCTTTATAAAATTAATGTGCACCAAAAAAATCAGAATACATTTTCGCGATAACCGGAAAACATAGACCGGAGAACAAGGATTTATTTTCAATGCAAAACCAACGAACTCTGGTTGTGGGAACAACATCAGATTATATTGACATGCTGCGTCAGAAAACTCCTGCCCAAAGCCTACTTTTTATTACCGCTCCTGCCATTCGCAACAACGCTGTTGAAGAAAGACCAAAACCAGATGAGGAGCTTCTGTGTGAGCTCATCTTTCCGGAAAAAGTAATCTCACGTCTCCGTGAACATATTTTAACCTATAGTATTGAATTAAAGGGAGTTGCCTGCTTTGATTGCGATTCAATGGCACTTGCAGCCCATATTGCCGTTGCCTTTGCTCTTCCATATCCATCTATTGAGACAGTTATGGCATGTAGGGATAAATCCCGCACCAGAGCTTTATGGCACGCAAATGGTGTTGAAACTCCAAAATACTCGAGGGTAAGTTCAGCAAGTCAGGCTGTTGATTTTTTTGAAAAAGTCTGTTTATGTTTACCATGTGTACTTAAACCTGTTGACAGCAGCGGTAGTGAACGGGTATTTCATTGTACTACAGTAAATGAATGTGAAGCAGCGTATAAAATAATATGTGCTCCTCAGCAATCACCGGATATAATAATTGAAACTTGTATAGCAGGAACTGAATACAGTTGTGATTTCATAGTTGAAAATAATCAGGTGGTTCCCATACGATTTGCCAGAAAAATACATGCACCAGTAACTGTAATAAATGAACCTGTAAATGAGATACATTCACCACTAACTGTAATAAATAAACCTGCAAAAGAGATACATGCACCTGTAAAAGAGATACATGAACCGTTAAATGAAATAGATGCATCTGTAAATGCACCATATGCATCTATAACTGTTTTCGGCACAATAATGGCTTATGAATTAGTAGAATTTCCATCAGAAAATATTTCAGAAAAAGATTTACTCTCACTCCTTTTTAAAGGAGCAAAAGCACTTGGTATAACAAGGGGAATCTGCATGGTGGATTTTATTGTTACCGAAAACAGTGCCTCATTGCTTGAAATGACTCCAAGACCTGGAGGGGATTGCCTTCCATGGCTCATTGAGAAGGCTATGAACATTGATATTCTGAAATTAAATCTTGACATCGCAGGGCAAAAGGAAGCAGGTCGAATAGAGATCATAAAACCCGCTGTTTACAATCCTGTTGCGGGTCTGAGAATACATGCAACGCAGGCAGGCACTCTTAAATCAATTAATACCCAAAAAATTGAGGCAGATTCCAGAGTTAGGGAAATTTTTATCAAACATAAACAGGGACACAAGATTATTCTGCCGCCTCATGATTATGATTCGTGGAATTTAGGACACATTATTTTTAACCCTTGTGAAAATATTCCATGCATAAAACAGTGTATGCAGATTTTATCTCTTTTAGAAATAGACATAGAAATATAAAAAAGCGAGGCTGACAATGTTTGAATCATCAGAACAGAAAAACCGGACGGTTGAGCAGATTCAAACCATCCTGAATCAAACAACACCCGGGCTGTTGCCTGATGACGAGCTGCGTGGCTTTGTTGAAACTAATTTTATAAAAGGACGAAGGTTTATTCATACCATCGGAGGACATCGTACCCCCTGTTACCTGTTTGAGCCGGGTATGATCATTGCAAGAGCAAAAGCATTCAAAAAAGCATTTCAACAGTATCTTCCAGATATTGGATTTTACTTTGCAATGAAAAGCAACAACTTCCCAGAGGTTTCAAAAATTATTCTTGGATGCGGTTTTGGTCTGGATGTATCAAGCGGTTCCGAGCTTAAAACGGCATTGGAGCTTGGGGCTGATGACATTGTGTTCAGCGGCCCAGGGAAAACCTTACAGGAGCTTGATATTGCAATTACCCATAATTCAAAAGTTGTGGTGTTGATGGACAGCTTCACTGAAATGAAGCGGTTAGAAAAACGGGCTGCTCGCCATGAAAAAACAGTCATGACAGGGATTCGTCTTACAACAGAACCTTATGGATTGTGGCGAAAATTTGGGATACTATTGCAGGATTTAAAGACATTTATTCAGGAATCAAAAAGATATAAACATATTAAGATTAATGGACTGCAATTTCACTCAAGCTGGAACATGGGTCCAGAAAGGCAGATTGCTTTTATGCAGGAGCTTGGAGCTACTCTTGCAACTCTGACATCTGAAGAAAAAGAGATGATAAATTTTATTGATATCGGAGGCGGTTACTGGCCAGAACAGGGGGAGTGGCTTCAACCCGCAGGGATCCCTCAGGGTAAACAGGGTGAATCTGGAAATGTCAAGAATACAAAATCTGCCGGATATCCCCATTATATCAACTCGTCAGTGCCTATTGAAATCTTTGCAAGAGAACTCAGCCATGCAATTTGTGAGCATATTCATAGTCAGGTGTCGTGCAAAATATGTTTTGAACCCGGCAGGTGGATATGTAATGACAGTATGCACATTATTCTCAAAGTTATTGATAAGAAATATAATGATTTGGTGATCACTGACGGCGGTACAAATGCAATAGGTTGGGAGCGTTTTGAAACAGATTATTGCCCCATACTGAATATCTCCCGTCCAGCAATGACCGAGAGAGAATGTCTGATAACAGGTTCCCTGTGCACTCCCCATGATGTATGGGGATACAGTTACTGGGGTAGAGACATTCAGGGTGGAGACTTATTGATGATTCCAAATCAGGGGGCGTACACCTACAGTCTGCGTCAACATTTTATCAAGGCTGTCCCTGATGTGATCGCCTTTCCATAATGTAATCGGCTTTTCATGATGCCCTGATAATAGCACTTCTTCATAATGCCCCCTCAACTATAAAACTTTAGCCTTTAATAATCTATAGTTTTCCAGATAATTAAATTGGTAAAAAATATTTTTTGGAACTCTGTCGCCGTGGGGCTAAAGCCCTCGGCTAACTCATAAAGGAAGCCCTCTTAAGAGGGCTTGGGTAAAAATTAGCCCAGAGCTTCAGCTCAGGGCTGGATAAAAAGACTTTTCTGGAAGTCTATAGCTTTTCAGAAAAATATTTTGGTATCTCTTCTTTTGAAGAAGGGCAACCGCAAAGGATTGCCCATACTCTTGCCAATTTAATTATCTGGAAAACTATATATGTGCCACATTTGCCAGCCTTTATAATCTAATGCCCCCCATTTGCCAGCCTTTAATAATCTAATTCCCCCCATTTATCAGCCTTTAATAATCTAATGCCCCCATTTATCAGCCTTTAATAATCCTTGGTAAAATCATCTGATGGTGGGGACAGATTGATTTTGGATTTTGATATACACAGCCCGCAAAAGCCTGCATATATTTTCTGATATCAACAAGCTTTACTATCTCATCTACAAGTCCGTTTTTAGCACAAAAGAGAGGTCGTGATTTTTCATAATATTGTTGTGCCAGTTCATTCATTTTGTCCACTACGGGCTGAAGATCCTTTCCTGCCTCTTTTTCTTTTACAAGCCTTCTTGCGTAGGTTGCAACAGCCGCGGTCTCGCCATGCATCACATAAATTTCAGTGGCAGCCGTGCCAATGGTAAAGGCATTGTTTCGGTTTGCCTGAGGACCACCCAGCACATAGTGTGCTGCTGCTGTCCCTTTTCTCAACACGACCAGCATCATGGGAAGATCTGAATGCTGAATAGAGTATATAAGCGACTGGCCAAGACCCAGAAGTTCGGCTTTTTCTGCAATATCACCAACATCAATGCCTGAAGTGTCCTGAAACCAGATTACAGGAATCCTGTCCCTGCCGCACAATGTCACAAACTCGTTCATCTTGATAAGACCCTGACGATAGAGCTTTCCACCCATACCGGGATAATCTGCATATTCTGGATAACCATCGCCTAAGTATCCCTGACGGTTACCGATACAGGCAACAAGAAAACCATCTACCTTGCAAAGACCTGTGTACATCTCAGGTCCGTAATCAGGACGGAACTCGGAGTGCTCTCCACCATCAACAAGCCTTGCCAGTATCTCATCAAACGAATATATTTTTTTTTGCCCCATGGGAAGAAGCCGCATAAGCTCTTCTTGATGAAACGCTGGTTCCTTGGGTTCTGCCACCTGAAAAAATACTGGATTGTAAGCTGGCATATCCTGCATGTAATATTTCAGCCCGTCAAGAACGCCCTCTTCCTCCTCAAACACATATCTAAAAAAGCCTGTTTCATCGTAGTGGGTTTTGATTGAACCCGGAGGTTTTGCACGATTCTCTTTTGCCTTTTCGATTAGAAATTCAGCCATATCCAGAGTAAAACCACCTCGTGGAGCCATGCCGCTCACAATACCGGCACCACCAACGGCAATATTACAGTTTTTATGGGCAAACAAAATTGTGGGGCTGATGCTCTGGTATCCGCCACCCGCCGGATTTGTGCCGTAAATGCCGGCAAGTATGGGAATGCCCATCTGCTCAAGCTCTGCATGCCGGAAGAACGGAGTGCCGGAGCCTCTGCGGTTTGCATAGAATTTTTCCTGCTCCGGCAGTTTTGCACCACTGCAGTTGACGAGCCATACAAGAGGGATGTTCAGACGTTTAGACAGATCCGTTACTCTCAAGATATTTTCAGCCTGTCCCGGAAGCCACGCACCTGCCATGACCTTGTTATCAAACCCTATGATTACAGCCCATTTTCCCGATATTTTTCCAAGTCCGTCAATTACATTGGTTGTTCCCTCTTCGTTATCAGCAGGATTGTAGAGTGTATGAAGCGGTGTCCATGTACCTTCATCAACAAGGTATTCGATACGTTGCCAAACGGTCATCTCTCCTCTTGCATTTATCTTTTCTGTTGAAAATCCCGCATTTTTAACTCTGTCAACCGCATCTTCAATCTCTTTTTCCGCTTCTATAAACTCCTGAACATTCTCTTCTGTTCTGTTTATGGAATCCTCACTGAGTTCTGTTCCAAAAAGGGTCATCTGTTCAAAATAGGGTCTCATAATCTTCTCCTTATCAATTTGCTTTTCTGGCTTATTGAGCTGTTTTTCCGGTTTATCTGTTTGCTTTTCTTATTCCAAGCTGGTCAAGTGCGATTATCCATTTGCAGATATTGGTTGATCCCTCAACAATATAATAAGTAGGAGCGTCCCTGTAATATCTTGCGACTGGATACTCCGTGGAATAGCCATAAGCTCCCATGATTCTCATGGCGTAGTTTGTGCATTTTGTCACAGTCTCGCCCACAAAATATTTTGCCTTTGCCACACTCAGGCCATTATTGAGATCGCCCTGATCCTTTTCCCATGCGGCTTTATAAACCAGAAAACGGGCAGCATCAATATCGGTTGCCATCTGTGCGATCATATCCTGATTCATCTGGAACTCACCGATTTTTTTGCCGAACTGCTGACGCTCATTGCAGTATTTTAGCACAGTGTCTAAACATGCCTGTGCAAGCCCCACTCCACCGGCTGCGGCAGAAAGACGGGTCTGATTAAGAGAGCTGAAAACAATCTTTGCCCCGTCACCGGGTTTTCCAAGGATATTCTCTTTTGGCACTTTCACATTATCCATAAAAACCTCTCCGGTAGGAGAAGAGTGTGACCCCATCTTTTCTAAAACAGATGTGGTTATGCCCGCGAAATTTTT
>JADGBP010000230.1 GCA_015231395.1 Desulfamplus sp.
TATAAATAATGAGTCAGCGATTCTTCGTAATCAATCCGTTCCGAGTTTAGGCACAAATACTGTGAAGGCGGAGGCCGTAAAATTTGAGGAACGGGAAAGGCAACTTCAAGATGTTGATATTATTGTCAGTTCTACCGGAGCGACTGAATATGTAATGACCGCCACTCATGTAAAAAAAAGCATGTCTTTGCGGAAAAACAAACCCCTATTTTTTATAGACATCGCGGTTCCAAGGGATATTGACCCTGAGATAAATAAGATCGACAATGCATATCTTTATGATATTGACGATACTGAAAGCTTTGTGCATGAGCCGGTTGAAAGAAAAAAAGAGGCGGTTAAGGGCGAACGGCTTGTTGAAGAAGCAGTTATTAAATTTAACAGATGGCTCCAAAGCCTTGATGCTGTTCCCACCATTGTGGCTATCAGGGAAAAAATCGAAAAAATCACCGAGTCAGAAACAGAAAAGACCTTAAATTCTCTGAATTTAGGGCAGGAAGAGCAAGAGGCAATTCAAAGAATGGTGCGGGCAATTACAAATAAAATCATGCATGATCCGATAAGATTTCTAAAAAATACCGGAAATCATAGAGAAGATACTTTTTACCTTAACGCGGCAAGAGAAATTTTTAACATAAATAATATGAATGGGGATTGATATTTCATTTATATCAAAGAAATTTTAGATAAAGGTGATTTTATACTTTACATCTACACTCTCAAGTGTATAAAGTTCTTTGTTTTTGGTATCATCAAAATAATAGATCTTCTATCAAATAAAAGTGAAGGGGAAAAAAACATGGAAGAAAAAGAACTGGAATTTTTCAAAAATCTTTTGTCTGAAAGACTCAATGATCTCATTTCTCATGCAGGTGAAACTGTTACAGGAATGACAGTACCAAAAGATAACTTTGCAGATCCCACAGATAGAGCCTCACATGAGGCTGAACGAAATTTTGAATTGAGAATCAGGGATAGAGAATACAAACTGATTAAAAAAGTTAAAGAAGCCTTGATGCGAATTGAAAATAGTACTTTTGGAATCTGTGAGACATGCGGAGAAAATATCTCCAGTGCCAGGCTTCAGGCACGACCAGTGACGACTCAGTGCATTGAGTGCAAGACAAGGGAAGAGGTTCTGGAAAAAGCTCTTGGAATCTAACGGAAAAAATATTGTCGGAAAGAATACAGTAACTGTTGATTTGCATATTCATTCAACAGCCTCTGACGGGTTACATGCCCCGGCTGAGATTGTTCGTATAGCGGCACTCAAGGGACTTGGTGCGATTGCCATTACCGATCATGATACCATTAACGGTGTCAGGGTAGCTCTTGACGCCGGTATTCCCCACAATCTGGAATTCATAACAGGGGTTGAGCTTAGTGCTCAGCCTCTGCATGGTTATTCAGATAGCGGAAGTATCCATATTTTAGGATATGGATTCAGTATTTATGACCGGCAGATGAACTCCGCTCTGGAGAAACTCAGAGATGCCCGCACATACAGAAACCCTCTGATTCTGGAAAAGCTCAATCAATTAGGTCTTCCTCTTACTATGGATGAGGTAATAACTATCTGCGGACCAGGGCAGATAGGTCGTCCACATATCGCGAGGGCAATGGTGGCAAAAGGCTATGTGGCGTGTTTTGATGATGCTTTTGATCACTATCTCGCCAATGGCTGTCCTGCCTATGTTGACAAATTTAGGCTCTCGTGCAGGGATGCCATCCAACTTATTCTTGAAGCAGGAGGCATTCCTGTACTCGCACACCCAGGTATCATAAAAACAACTGAGGAGAATCCTGTAGAATATCTTATATCTCAGCTTATTGGCATGGGACTTATGGGTATTGAGGTTTTTCATACAGACCACTCTGAAGAGCAAACAAATTTTTTTGTAAGACTTGCATCCAAAAAAAAGCTGTTGATAACTGGTGGTTCTGATTTTCATGGCGAGCTTCTCAAGCAGGGTGTTGAGATGGGAACTGGCGGTGGAAACTTGATGGTTGACTATGAGCATTATAAACTTCTCTATATGGCTGTTGACAGATTGAGAAAAATGAATCCACAAATTTCAAAAATTGAGGAGAATCTATCCTATTCATTTAAGGATAGATCTTTGCTGTTAAATGCTCTTAGACACAGTTCGTATGTGAACGAAGTTCAAGAAGCAGATATTTCAAATAATCAACGGCTTGAATTCTTAGGGGACGCAGTTCTCGGGCTTGTTATAGCCCATATTCTCATGGATAGATTTCCCGAAATGAAAGAGGGCGAGTTGTCCAAGTTAAGATCAACTCTTGTGAGCGAATCTGGTCTTGCGGCTATGGCACGACACATGGATATTGGAAGATTCATCTCTCTTGGAAAGGGCGAACGGCTATCCCGTGGAACAGAAAAAAATTCCATTCTTGCTGACACCTTTGAAGCGATAATTGCGGCGATTTATCTTGACCTTGGCTTTGAGGGAGTCCGAGAACTTATCTCTGTCTATTTTGATTCCCAGATTACAGGTATCACATCAAGAAGTGATACTTGTGATTATAAAAGTATGCTTCAGGAAGTGGTTCAGGATATGGGCAACTTCACCCCATGCTACAGTATTCTGAAAGAGACAGGACCTGATCATGATAAAACCTTTGAAATCATTCTCAATGTCTGCGATATTGAAGCTATTGGTGAAGGTAAAAGCAAAAAAGCGGCTGAACAGAACGCGGCAGCTAATGCATTGACCATTCTTAAACAAAATTAAAATTCTTTTAAACATTAACTCCTTTGAACATTAATCCCCTTGTAATTCCGATATTTATTCCTCATTCAGGCTGTCCCCATCAGTGTGCTTTCTGCAACCAATCTATTATCACGGATAAAGTCAAAACCAGAATTACAGAGCAATGTAAAAGCAGATACAAATCCCCAAAAGCGACTCTTCCGTCTCAGGAACAGATAAGGCAGGAAGTAGATCGTTTTCTTGAGTATAAAGGGTCGAGACAGGAGGTTCAGCTTGCGTTTTTCGGGGGCAATTTTTTGGGTCTTGAACCAGATGATATCTCTTTGCTCCTTTCGTATGCTCAGGATCTTGTGAATGAAAACAAGATTAATTCCATCCGTTTTTCCACACGACCTGACACTATTACAAGAGAAAGCCTTGAGCTTATAGCACCTTATCCTGTTTCTACTGTTGAGATTGGTGTTCAGTCGATGAATGACACTGTGTTGAAAATGGCACAGCGGGGACATACGGCAAAAGATACCATCAAGGCAGCATCTCTTTTGAAGTTGTACAAAAGTAAAATTCAACCAACCAATCAGATATTTGAAACAGGTATGCAGATTATGGTGGGGCTTCTAGGAGATAACGATGAAACCGCTCTTGATACAGCTCAAAAGATCACCAGTCTTGAACCTGACTTTGTTCGTATTTATCCGCTTATTGTGCTGGAAGGAAGTCTTATTGCTAAATGGTATCGTCAGG
Source organism: Desulfamplus sp. (assembly GCA_015231395.1). GTDB lineage: Bacteria > Desulfobacterota > Desulfobacteria > Desulfobacterales > Desulfobacteraceae > Desulfamplus. The sequence goes on from JADGBP010000230.1 coordinate 3,477, forward strand.
GAACATACAAGCCCATGTCTTTGGATTCATGCGTGAAACTCGTAAAAGAGATGTTTCTGATATTTCAAAAACACAATATTCCTGTTGTCAGAATGGGACTTCAGTCATCTGATTTGCTTCAGGACAAAGCATCTATGCTGGCAGGCCCATGGCATCCGGCATTTGGTCATCTGGTATATTCTGAACTTTTTTTTGACAAGGTGCTTGAGCTTGTTCACAAAAAAATAGCCATGGCTGGTATCTGTCCTGATACTGAAAAGGTGGGTAGTTGCAACACAAATCTGGATCGGCATGTTTCAGAAATCATTTTGACTGTTCACCCATCTTCACTGTCAAGACTAAGAGGAGACAAGAATCATAATATCAAAAGACTAAAAGATATTTATCCATCCACCGAGTTCCAAATCAGAACAGATGCCAGCCTTGACAAGCATGAGATAATGTGAACTACAAAAGCGACATCCCTGCAACCAAAAACAGAACCGATTCTGTTATTTCGCACATGGCACCCAGCATATCACCGGTGATACATCCCATCTTTTTTTTATAAAACCACAAAATCAAAAAAACAGACAAGGCAAATGCTCCGTTGATAATTAATCCTCTAATACCAAGGGAGAAGGATAGAATGATCGGAATTGCAAGAAACAAAAAATCCTCAATCGGCAATTTTTTTTTGAACAGATCGCGACCTGTACCAACATCTCTTCCATACTTGAAGTATCTTATCCCAAATAGCATGGATGCTCTGGAGTATGCAGGCACAATGAGCAGAATTATTGAACTTTGAAATTCAGCAAGTACATTTTTAACACAATAGATACCTGCTATTTTAACTGCAAGAGAGCAAAATATTGCAATTAGGATGGAATAAATAATTATCAATAAGCCATCTTTCTTGGAATGCTCTTCTTGCCGCCCAGCCAACATCTTTAATATACCAAGCAT
>JADGBP010000231.1 GCA_015231395.1 Desulfamplus sp.
ATGTTAGGCACTACCCTTTATTTTTCTTTTTTTTTTTTTTGCTATGTTTACAGCTTCAGTAAATGTTTTAGAAGGGCATTTATGGCACTCATCAACAATTACCTGACCAAATAATGAGTTTAATTCTTTAACATTTTTTCTAATGCTTTGATATAAGCCGACAGTTATTTTTTCACCTATTTTATATTTACCAGCTCCAATAATGCCGATTTCAGATAAATTTATATTTAAAAATTTTTCAGTTCTATCTATCCATTGGTTTAAAAGCTCTATTGTATGAACTACAATTATTGTCGGCTGTTTTCGTTCAGCTATTACAAAAAGTGCCATAACAGTTTTTCCGCTGCCTGTGCCAGCAGAAAGCACGCCGTGAGATGATTTAATAATAGAATCAACAGCATTTTTTTGGAAATCTTTAAGTTTTCCGCAAAACTTTATATCAAGCTCTGGCAGCTCAGCTCTTTTATCAATAATTTTTATATCATCATGAAATTTTTTGCAGATTCTATAAGCTCTATCTGAAAAACCTCTTGGACATATCATCTGTCCGTTTTTTTCTTCATAAAAAATAAGATTTTTTGGTGTGCTGCCTGTCCATTTATCAAGTTTAGATAATTTTATATATTCAGGGTTAGAGCAGGTAAGCTCTTTTTTAATTTCAAAAGCAGCTCTATTATCAACTCCTTTTAAAATAACTTTATCTTGTAGTATAAACTCCACTGTAATGAATATCCCAAAAATTTTATATATTCAAATTTACCATAAAATTATAAATTCTGATTACTCTTGCTGTAACATTATTTTTTTGATTTTATCAGCATTGTGTCATATTGCAATATAAAAGAAAAAGAGCAGATTCTGAAATCAAGTTGATATGGATAATATCTCATGGTAAATTATTAAAATAATTCATAATATTAATCAGTCAAAGCAGTTTCAGATACATAAAGCAATCATTAAAAGGATAATAAATGAAAACTATCTATAATGCCTGTAAATTACACCCAAAAGCTCTTGATATTAATGTAGGTGATCAGATTGAACAGTTAGACCAGATAATAAATGAAACTGATGGAGATGATTATTTTAGTAAAACTTTTATTACACAAGGAATGAAAACCCTTCTTACAAAAGGCATTGCAAGGCTTGCTGGAAAATCTAATGACACTGTTTTCCATTTAAAGCAGGCAATGGGAGGAGGTAAGACACATCTTATGGTTGGATTTGGACTTCTTGCAAAAAATAGAGAACTCCGCAGCAGACTTATAAGCTCGATATCTTATCACTCAGACTTTAATGCCGCTAAGGTTGCAGCATTTAACGGCAGAAACAATCCTGCCAGATATTTTTGGGGCGAAATTGCAAGCCAGCTGGGCAGAGATGCAGTTTTCAGGCAGTATTGGGAATCAGGAGCAAAAGCACCAGATGAAGCATCATGGCTTGAGCTTTTTTCAGGTGATGAGCCGATACTTATTCTTCTTGATGAAATGCCGCCGTACTTCCATTATTACAGCACTCAGGTTTTAGGTCATGGAACAGCAGCTGATGTAATTACCCGTGCTTTTTCTAATATGCTTAAAGCTTCCCATAAAAAGAAAAATATCTGCATTGTTGTATCTGATCTTACAGCAGCTTATGACACAGGCGGTAAATTGATTCAAAAAGCTCTTGATGATGCAGCACAAGAGTTGGGAGGGGCTGAAGTGGGCATTACTCCTGTAAATCTTGAATCCAATGAAATTTATGAAATATTGATGGTTATGTAAAAAATAAAGACTAACTATTTCTACTTTGTTAGGTTTCAAATTTATGTATTTTTGATGTATTGTGTATTATAATGATTTAATGAAATTCAACCACCTATGGACTGAAAGTCCATAGAATGAGTTGCGGCTGAAAGTCGCGTTTTTCGGCTGAAGCCGGCTGAAAGCTTCTGACTGTAAGTCAGTTTCTATTTTATGACTGAAAGTCATCATTCAACTTTAAAGTCATCATCATTATGATTTGGATGTTTATCATGATTATCAAGATAACTTTGAATCATTTCATCTGTTACATGACCTGAGCTGAATGCTGCATAACCGATTGCCCGGAAGTGCTTACCCCAGTATCTTTTTGAAAGCTGGGGGAACTCTTCTTGTATTTTACGTGATGAACGACCTTTCATTTTTTTTACCATATCACTCACTGATAGTTTTGGAGGATATGATACATATAGATGAACGTGATCTTGACTTACACGTCCTTTTATAATTGTAATTTGATCAGCATCACATACCTGACGAATTATATCACGTATGCGATAACCTATTTCTTTTATCAGAACTTTATAACGATACTTGGTTATCCATATTAAATGTACTTTTAGATCATGGACATTATGTGATGTTTTATTATAAGACCTCATAAATGAGAGTTTACTAAAAGTCTTGGACTAAAGTCCATAGTTTTTACTATCGATTTGGGACAATAAAATACAATAACTTAAATGACACGGTTATAAAGAATATGTTATCGAATCTTTCTGTTTATATAAGAGAATACAGAAACGTTTTTTTTAGCTCAACAAATAATTCTGGAGAGCTTTCTGAATTGTATATTTCGGGGTTGATTAAAACAGAACGTGGAAAAAGAAACATGGAACGGTTGCATGAAGAGCTTGATATGGATGGAGACGGGTATCAGCGGATACAACAATTTATAACAGATTCGACTTGGGACTCATTTGGATTGATGCGTCAAGCTGCACAGAATACTTCGAAACTTTACAGCATTCAGCCATGTTATGATGTGAAAGATGCAGGCTGTGTTATTGATGAATCTGCCCGCTTAAAAAAAGGTAAAGATTCCGCAGGAGTTTCGAGGCAATATGCTGGAGTTAAAGGTAAAGTTGATAACTGTCAAGTAGGAGTTTATGCAAGTTTAGTGCGGCAAAATTATACAAGTCTTGTCAATTGCAGGCTTTTTGTTCCTGAATCCTGGAGTGAAGATAAAGTCAAATGTGTAAAAGCAGGCATTCCTGAAGATAAACGTGAGCATAAAACCAAACTTGAACCTGCACTTGAAATGCTCAGATCAGATATTGATGCTGGTGTTCGTTTCGGCTGGGTTGGCGGAGACGGATTTTATGGTCACGGATGTGAATTAAACTATGCAGTTGAGGATATGGGACTGACTTTTCTGTTTGATATCCATAATGATCAGGCAATATATGAAGAAGAACCAGAGATATTGATTCCTGAAAAAGAATCGATTAAAGGTAGAATACCGACTCTTCCCCGCACTCTGGCGAAGAGCATAAAAGTAAGGGATTACAAGGCAGGGTAGCACCACATTTAAACGTGGTCGGCTAAATGTGGCATAAAAAACGCTCTTTCACCCATTTTGTGTTTTGTTCAGAATCAAGTATTTCAATGGTTTGGTTTAGGTAAGTTTTTAGCAATGTGCTTAAATTACGTCATAAAACACTCAACCACGGTTAAGTGTGGTGCTACCCAATTCACCAGCTCTTGAGTTAAATTCCGTAATTCTCATTGTAGAAGATGAGCCTGCAATTCTTAAATTGGTCAAACTTATGATTGAAAAAGAGGGATATCATATAATTACAGCAGCATCGCCATCTGATGCTGTAAACATAGCAAAAAATCATAAAGGTAAAATAGATGGTAGTGCCTAACATGTAGTGATAGCAAGTTTTGGAGCAATGTTAGAATTATAATGATGAATGAAGTTCCATACAGCTCCAATATGGTTTTGAAGTTTCTTTGAAAATGAGAGAGTACTTCTGACCAAACGTGAAATCCGTTGACGCATAGTATTGTTAAATCGTTCAATATGGTTGGTCTCTCCAGTTTCTTTCCCAACGGCTTTATGGCACTTTTCTGGAATTACTGTGTTATATGCAGACCAAAAATCTGTATAGCAGGCACCGCATCCACGATACACCTGAGGTAAGCTGTCCCAAAGAGCTTGTGCTCCTTTACGGTCTCTACTGCCAAGGTGAACTCCAACAATTTTGCGGCTATACCTATCTATGGCAAGCTGAATCCATTGTTTGTTTTCTTTTTTACCTGCAAATGACCACATTTCATCACATTCAAGTGTGATTTTCCCCTTTGCATCTGGATTCCCAATTATCTTCGATATATTTTCATACATGATATTAATATGTTTTTGTAACCATATCTCAGAAATTCCAACTACTCTTGCAATTCCAGCTATGGATATTTTCTCTAAAAGCAGCTTTCCCACTAAATCCCATGTTTCAGGGGCAATTCTTTTATTAGAACTTTAAAACCACGTCCTCTGGGCGTGGTCATCGACATTAGGCTCTGCCTGAAAACTGTTTTTAAAATCGCGGTGGCGAAGCCATGAATCGGCCGAAAGGCCACGTCCTCTGGGCG
>JADGBP010000232.1 GCA_015231395.1 Desulfamplus sp.
CTCTTGCCAATTTAATTATCTGGAAAACTATACAACTAAGGAACCGGTTTTAAATAACCTGCCCATTTACCTCACCCCCAGCCCCCTCTCCATATCTGGAGAGGGGGAGTTTGGGTAAGTTATTTCGGACTCATTCCTAAACGTTTAGTTGGCTTTATGTTTCAGACACCAAAACCAAAGCTGTCCTTGTGGGAAGGTATAAACTGAGGGTGTTGCGGCTGTTGGACAGATGGGAAGTATAGTGAGTAAAATGTTCCTGCCCAGAAATAAGACGACTCTTGCCGCCATACTTGGCATCATCGCTGTTCATAATTTCATGATATTTTCCGGCAGGTGCATCTATCATGTAATCCTGAAAAGATAATAACGGGTTGAAATTAAATACAAAGATAATATTTTGATGATTTGTCACATTATTGGTTTCCTGCCAGATGTTCCTTTTAAACGCGATCACTCTGTTATCTTCATGGATATGCAGAAGCTCCGATCTTTCCGTTCCCGAAATTCCTCTTTCCAAAACTCCTCTTTCATCAATTCGCGTTCCTGAAAAAAGATAACTTTTTGCCATCTTGATCATATCTCTGTCAAAATTTGCCAGCAGATAAAAATACAACTTATCATTATCCCTTAAAGACCACTGTCTTCTGGCAAAGTGATATGACCAGTTGTTGTGTGCCCTTGGAAAATCAATCCACTCAGGATGACCGAACTCATTGCCCATAAAGTTGAGATATCCATCGCCTGCGGTCGCCAGTGTAATAAGTCTTATCATTTTGTGCAGGGCAACGCCCCGAAAAGTTTCTGGAATTTCATAGTCAATGCCCATTCCTGAGTAAATTGACTCTCCCATAAGACGCATCATCAAGGTTTGATCCCCAACCAGAGCCTGATCATGGCATTCCGCGTAACTTATGGTCTTTTCATCATCACGTCTGGCGTTCAGTTCATACCACAACTTACCAAGCGGCCACTCTTCATCTTTATACTCCTTTAGAATTTTTATCCAGAAATCAGCCACACCCATTGCAAAACGATAGTCAAATCCGATTCCGCCACTGGATTCAGGAGCAGCGATTCCCGGATATCCGCTTACATCCTCGGCAATTGTAATGGCAGAAGGTGCAAGTTCATGGATTAATTTGTTGGCAAGATAAAGATAGCAAAGTGCATCAATATCAACCTCTTTATTACCATGTTCCATGAAATAGTCTGAGTAGCTTGTAAAAGCTCTGGCAATACCGTGGTCTTTATAAAGCATACTTGTAATACCATCAAAACGAAATCCGTCCACATCATACTCCTCTATCCAGTATCGGCAGTTGGACAGCAGAAATCTGATAACCATGTTTTTACTGTAATCAAAACATCTGGAATCCCACAGTTTGTGAAACCCACGTTCCCCATCATGGAAAAATTGGGTAAGCGTGCCGTCAAACCGGCTTAAACCTTCTATCTCATTGCTCACTGCGTGAGACTGAACAATATCAATTATTACCTTTATGCCCAAACCATGGGCAGCGTCGATAAGAGCTTTCAGGTCATGAGGGGTACCAAAGCGTGACGAAGGAGCAAAGAAATTAGATACATGATAGCCGAATGAACCGTAATAGGGGTGCTCCTGAACAGCCATAAGTTGAATGGCGTTATAACCAGCATCTGAGATACGGGGCAGAATATGTTCCTGAAATTCACGGAAACTTCCAACCCTTCCATCTTCTTGTGCCATGCCAACATGGGTTTCATATATTAGCAGAGGTTCTTTTGAATCAGAATTACTTGATATTTTTTTTAAGTGTGACTGGCAGCATGCCCCATTTTTGTTTTTCCACTCATACTCTTTTTCAGGATTCCAGACCTGTGCATTAAAAATAAGTGTTTCTGGATCCTGAACAACTCTTGTGGCACAGGTGGGGATTCTGTCTCCCTCCCCACCATTCCAGAAAATTTTTAGCCGGTAGATATCGCCATGCCTGAAAGTATCTTGATGGAATACACGCTCCCAGATACCTGCATCTGTATATTTATTTGTATCTGTATTTATATCTGAAACTGATACAGGCATAGATTCCGGCTCTCTTTTAAAAAGCCTGAAGCGTTCATCAATTTTCCAGTCTGTCATCATGCCAATCAGATAAACAGCCGTGGCATTGGGTGCCCACTCCCTGAATATCCAACCTTTGTTTTCAGCTAAAGAGTTGCTATCTGTAGTTAAAGATGAGTCGCAAGGCAAAAGTCCGAAAAAAAGATGGTAGTCTGCAACATCATACAGCGAAACTCTGCCATTATCTGTGATGAGACTCTCCTTTTCTCTTATATATGCATTACGCATGGCAATGACAGGAAGATGGGGAAGCAGAAATGTGTCTGTTGTTAATACAGAGGGCTCAGACAATGAATGGTCAGATAAAGAACGGTCAGATAAAGAACGGTCAGATAAAGAACGGTCAGATAATGAATGATCAGATAAAGAACGGTCAGATAATGAATGGTCAGATAGTGAAGGGTCAAATGAATGATCAGATAAAGAACGGTCAGACAATGAACTATCAGATAATGATTTTTTTTTACTGGATTTTTTCATGGAATTTTAACTTTATGGTAAATTTCTGTTAAGGATAAGTTGCAATTAATTGAGTTTAAAGGGATCTTTTTTTCGGATTCTGTTATTTCAGTCAGAATCCATTTTTCTCCTTGACGGGCATAATGCTCAACACATATGTGATCTTGTGCTACAAGTATATACTCTTCCAGTGATTCCAGTCTTCGGTAATGTGCAAATTTTCCGCCCCGGTCATATGCTTCCGTGGAGTCCGAGATTACTTCAATGATTACCGATGGATTCAGGAGTGTATCTACAGAATCGTCTTCAAACAGGGGTTCGCTGCAAGTTGCCACAATATCGGGATATGAATATAGATCAGTTTGAGCAACTTTGACACGCATATCATTTGCATAGGCAACGCACGCCCGTCCCTTGAGCTGAATACCCAGTTCGACAGCGATATTGAATGTAATCTGATTATGTTGCCGACTCGCTCCTGCCATTGCAAATACCAGACCGTTGATGTATTCACTTTTGATTTCTGCCTGACGTTCAATAGACAGATATTGCTCAGGCGAATATTTTGGTGTCTGTGCTGAGATTTTCATGATTATATTTTTTCCCCTCTTCTTATTTTCTCTCTTATTACAATTTGTCTATTGTATCTCATAAGTCTTGAAACTTGCTATGCTAAGAAATTTCAATTAGTTAAACAATTGTTTTTTTATAATCAAATAAACTATATTATTTGGGACTCCTTTGTCTACATCTCTTTTGTAAGGAGTCCTTGAGTTTTATTGAGTCCTCAATTATAAAAGAAAAGATTTATTGAATAAAGGTGAAATTTTACCGTTAAAAATACATTTTGGTTTTCATGGTCGAGGGCGGCAAAAAAACCTGCCATCAGTGTTTACCGTGAAAACATAGTTTGCCTTGAAAGCATATTTTGCCTTGAAAGCATATTTTTGGAGCTTGATTCTAACTTCGCACCCTATATGACACCACCCTACATATTTAAAATGCCCAAAAGTGACTATAAAATTATGGATTCAGAAACATTTAACAGAGACTGGAATCGTGCCGATGTAAACCAGCAGCTTGAGTGGATCTCCAGAGCAACTGAAATGCCTTTTGCAGATGGAGTTAAAGTGGTGATGGCTGGACTGACTTCATTTCATTTTACGGTCAGAAAAAAGGCAAAAAATGCTCTTTCAATTTTACAACGCACTATTACATCTGATCTCAAAGCAAAAGATAAAAAAAAAGGGCTTCTTTATTCTTCACTGCTTTCAGTACATGTTTACCAAAATTTTCACGAGTCTATCTCTGTTCAGGATCTCAAGACTTATTTTGAAATTCTTCTGGAATCTGGAGGAAGAAGCCCTTTCTATGCATGGAAACTGTGTCAGAGCAAAATGTTTTCCATACAAGTCATTAATAATACAATTAAGTTGCTTCCAGAGTCATGCCGTTTGGCATTAGTTAATCAGTATCTTGCATCAACCCCGTCCGTTAGAAGAGAGTATGCAGAACCATTTTTAAATATTCTCAAAGAAATTACAGATCAAAGGGCAGTTATGAAATTTTATGCTGACCTGTTTGATATGGAAACTCCTGCAGACATTTTTCTTCAAAATATCAGAGCATCTGTCAGAGATCCGTATGATATCATTACAAATTATGTCAATAATATTGAAGAACAATCTGATTCAGACAGAGCGATAGCGTTAAAAGCTGTGGCAATGCTCACTCCTGAGATTAACCCTTCTTTGCTTCTCAGAATAATTACAAAAGACAAATCACCTGAAGTCAGAAGAGCCGCGTTTAAAATAATTGAACGCTCGCC
>JADGBP010000233.1:0-3894 GCA_015231395.1 Desulfamplus sp.
AATCAAGGTGCAGGAGGAATCTGATATGTCGGAACATCCATATTCCATTTTTTGTAAATGGTAGCCATGGTACCATCGGCTTTAACATCTTCATAGGCTTTTGCCCAGATCTTTACAATATCATCAGGAGTATCTTTGTTGAACGCAATAAACAAACCGGTTGACATCATTTTGAAAACAGGCTCAATGCTGTCCATGGGAATGTTCAATTTTTCTGCTACCAATGGGGCTTCGTCACTTCCTGAAATCCATACATCAAGACGTCCCCCTACCAGTTTTTTAAGATTCAAATCATCGCTTGTAACACTATCTAAATTTGTAAAGCCCTGTCCTTTAAGATACTGTTCGCGGACATCATCTCTGTAGGCACCAATACTTTTCAAAGCTTTGGCATCTTCCAGAGAATTGACTTTAATTCCGGAACCTGCCTTGGCAAACAAAACCCATGTGGATTCATACACAGGTCCCACCCATTTAAAAAGATTGCGTCTCTCTTCAGTAAAAGTGGTAGAAAAAAGTGCAATATTGGGTTTTGTTGTGGCAAGATTGTATCCTCTTGCCCATGGAACCATTTGAATGGGTGTAGCGTCCCCCATTTTTTTCTGCATTTCCAGAACAAGTTCATAAACATAACCTTTGATTTGCCCGTCTTTATCCTTGAAATGGGAATTTGGAGTATCTTCCGTGTAAATGGTGAGTTCCGCAGATATTGCGGATGAGGTGAACAGCATCATTACGACAATAATCGATAGAACAGTAATCTTTTTTCCAAAATCATTTTTGTTCATAATTTTCTCCTATTAATAACTTTGATTTTGTAAACATTTGATTCTTATGGACATTTGATGACCGTTATCCAATGTAAAACCCCAGACGTTTCGAGAAATTATCATCCTGAAATTCCCCGCCAAGATACGTACCGGATTTAACACACACTAAGACTCTTTTTGATATCACCTCCTCACGAGCTGTATCTAATTTAAATTCAAGTTCCATTGTATCTCCAACATCTATATTGACAATATGTTTACTGTAAATATGAAGCAGTTCAAAACCAATTCCCTTCATGGAGAGATTTCTGACAATGATATCGCATTTTTTATGATTTTTTTTAATAACGCAGTGACCAAAAAGCTCCACGTTTTTTCTGAAATGTGCCCTAAACTCGAGCTCCATCTCAGTTGCATTGCCACATTTGCACTTTATTTTGATCTTTTTGCTTTTGTTTTTGATTGGAGAGGCATCAAATTTTCTTTCAAAACCGCAATGAGGGCATATAAATACTGTTTCTCCATGTTCATCAACATAACTCTTCACTTTTTTTTATTCCTTAACATATTGAATATCTACCGTAAATAGACTGTCTAATTTATAATTTGTTTGTCGGCATTAAACTATAGACTTCCAGAAAAATATTTTGATATCTCAATTTTGAAGAAGGGCAACCGCAAGGGATTGCCCCTACTCTTGCCAATTTAATTATCTGGAAAACTATATAATTTGTTTGTCGGCATTAAAATAATTTGTTTGTCAGAATTAAACTATAATTTGCCAACATCTGTGTATCTTTTTTTTAGGAGTTTTATAATCTTCGGGAATGGTCATGGGTGTTATCTCACGGATATCTTTTATACAGACATCATCTATAAAGACACCATCTTCAACTTCTGCACCAGAATTTTTAACTGCTGAGCTATCGCCTGCTGAACTATGATTTTTACCTGCTACACCAGAATTTTTACCAATGCAAAGCTCATCAAGATTTAATTCAAAATCCTGGTGATTAGTTGAAAAAAAGATTGTTGAATCAGAATCTTTACGCATCAGCTCTACAACTGCTTTTAACAATGCAGGGTGATCTTGGGCAATATCAAAATGGTGCCTTGAATCTCTGCTGCTGGAAAAAGAGGGTGGATCGATAACAGCCAAATCAAACATCTGCCCCTTTTTTTTCGCCTTTTCAAGAAAATCAAACGTATGGGCTTTAATCAGCTTGTTTGTCTCTGTTGAAATGCCGTTAATTTCCATATTCTCTTTTGCCCATTGAATGGCTGTTTCAGACCGATCTACAGAGACCGTTGTGTTTGCTCCTCCCTTTGCCGCATAACATGAAAAAGAGCCGGTATAACAATAAAGATTCAAAAAATCCTTTCCTGCTGCCATCTCTCTTACCATCTGTCGAGTATTTCTGTGATCTGAAAAAAGACCGGTATCCACATAATCATGAAGATTTATGTAAAATTTAAGGTCTCTTTCTGACATTACAATTTTTTTATCCGTATATGCTGTCCTTTCATAACGCTTGCCATCCTGATATCCGGAATGACGTTCTTTGAGATGCACATTTGTCATGTCAACTCCAAGACTTTGTGCAACAGCCTCTGCCATTATGGGAAGCCAAGCAGAATCAAATTTTTTGCTCACATATTCTGCAATCACAAGATGGCCTGCATACCAATCTACAACAGCACGGATTTCAGGGATATCCCAGTCATACAGCCTGAATATATCAATATTTTGCTTTGCATAGCGTTTGTAAAGATGTTTATACCTTTTAACCACCTTATTGGAGAGCATCTGTGCTTGATTCAGATATTTTTCATTATTCAGACATTTTGCCTGATTCAAATATTTTTTTTGATTTGAAATCTTTTCCTCATTTAAAATCTTTTCATGATTTAGATATTTTTTTTGATTCAAATACTTTTCCTCACTCAGATATAATGGGATTTATCATTTTTCCAATCCCCGTGATAGTTGTTTCCAGAATATCTCCAGGCTTAAGATATACAGGAGGGGTTCTGGTAAAACCCACGCCACTTGGTGTTCCTGTCAGAATGACTGTTCCAGCCAGAAGAGTTGTGCTTTGAGAGAGCTTTGAAATCAACTCGGCAACAGGAAAAATCATATCCGAGGTTGAGCCGTTCTGCATAACTTCGCCGTTTAACCTGCTTTCAATATCAATATTCTGAATATCTTTAATCTCATCTAAAGTTATGATAGCAGGGCCCAACGGACAAAAAGTATCAAAACTTTTACCTCTAACCCATTGCCCCCCTCCTCCATGCTTTTGCCATATCCTTGCAGATATATCATTGGCACAGGTGCATCCTAATATGTGTTCAAAAGCATCTTCCGGCTTAATATTTTTTCCTGACTTGCCAATAACAACTCCCAGCTCCACCTCATAATCAACCTGCAGAGGGTTAAGGCATGATTTAGGAATTTCAATCTCTGAATAAGGGCCTGTAACAGAGGCCGGATTTTTCATAAACAGCACAGGATATTCAGGAAGAGACATGCCTGTCTCTTCAGCATGCATTTTATAGTTAAGCCCTACACATAAAACCGCGACGGGTTTTAATGGTGCTAATATGTTTTTAATTCTGCATCTCTTTTCTGTTACCTTGAAATCACCAAATATATCTCCGGTGATTATTGTTGCTGAATCGTCATCAGCATCACAACCTGTCCATTCATTACCTTCATGGTCTGTAAATCTTATTATACGCACGAATATTCTCCTTTTTGATGATATGATATTTTCTTAAAGTCGAAACTTATCGAGTTTAAGCCTTGCTATAGTTTTTCAGATAATTAAATTGGCAAGAGTAGGGGCAATCCCTTGCGGTTGCCCTTCTTAAAAATTGTGATACCAAAATATTTTTCTGAAACACTATAATATTGTCTGAATCAGGATGCTCAGGATGAAAGGATGGTCAGGATTTATGTAGCTTCCTTGCATCCATTCTCTCTTTAAGTTTTGGGAAATAATTGAGCTCTGTGTGTGGCAGAAACAGTGCACTGACATAGTGATCCATATATGATGGTGTCTATGCAAGTTCAAAAAGTGTCATCATTTTGAGTACAGTCACAACATTACGCCGAAACAGA
>JADGBP010000233.1:3917-4373 GCA_015231395.1 Desulfamplus sp.
TTGCCCCAAGAAGTGAACCGTTTCCAAGATATATCCCCTTATGATGATCAATTTCAGGCAGAAGCCCTATCGTCATAGCCTTTGCAAGATCAACATAGCTGCCAAATCCTCCGGCAAGGATAATTTGTTCAATGTCATTTATATGAAGACCGACCTCCTCAAGCAGAGTCATTGCACCGCTGTACATTGCACCTTTCGCCCTGATAAGGTTGTCGATATCAGGCTCTGAAATAGCAATATCCCTGTCGATCTGGGTAGCATCTTTCCATACAAGCACATACTCCCATATTCCTTCGTTCTGGCGTATTCGGTTTGTCTTGAGATCCTGATTGAATTTTCCGCGGTTGTTGATAACTCCGTTTTCAAAAAGTACGGCAACAATGTTAATCAGCCCAGACCCGCATATACCTTTGGGTCTGACATTTCCCTTGGTCATAATCATGGGTTCAAAGGTTA
>JADGBP010000234.1 GCA_015231395.1 Desulfamplus sp.
ATGCCACGAGAAGTCAACAAAGGTGTTCCAATCCGTATGCCGCTTGTGACTGAAGGGCCTAACGGGTCATTAGGCACACTGTTTTTATTCACGGTTATACCAGCAAGACCAAGCATTGTTTCAGCATGTATTTGTGATGTTCTTGATAAAAAGAGTTCTGTAGAAAAAACAAAAGAGGAACTGATTGAGAAATTCTCATTAGAACACATTGGACGTTCTCCTTCCATGTTTGATATGGATAAGTTGATGGCTCTTAATTCCAAGCATATACAGAGCAAATCTCCATCAGAACTTTTGCCGACTTTTCTGTTTCATCTTGAAAAAATCGGGATTGTGCCTCAGTCCGAAATTATGGAAACTGGAGTAAATCTGGAAAAAATCATTGAAACTCTTCAGCCGAGAAGTAAAACAATGGTTGAGATGGCAGAAGCATCAAAATTTTATTTCAAAAATAATATTGAATTTGATGAGAGTGCCGCAAAAAAATTTCTAAAACCTGAGTTGCTTGAAGCAATGAAAAAATCGGCACAATATATGGAAGTCCTTACAACTGCTGATTTTTCCGAAAAAAATTTGGAAGATGTTTTTAAAAGAGTGATGGAAGAGAGCGATCTTAAATTCGGAAAAATTGCACAGCCTTTAAGGGTGGCACTTACCGGCACTACAGTGAGTCCGGGAATTTTTGAGATGATTATTGCATTAGGAAAAGAGACAACCCTTAAACGGATTTATCAGGCTGTGAATTATATAGAATCAAATTACACAGAATCTATTAATTAAAACTTTCCCGACAAACGCTCATGACCGAAATCCGGTATCTCCGGAACATGAAAGCAACATTGTTTTTTTACGGTAAAAATCCGAATAAAATAAGAATGCGTAAAAAAAGGAGCTATCATTATGAATAACGAATATACAGCTATTATAATAAAAGATGACGATTGGTGGCTTGGCTGGATTGAAGAAATACCAGGAGTCAATGCTCAGGAAAGAACAAAAAAAGAGTTAATCATAAGTCTTAAAGAAGCAGTTAAAGATATTATTGAGCTTCGTCGGCAGCAGGCAAGAAGCGAAATAAAAGATAATTTCGAAGAAATTATGTTGGTATTATGAAAAGAAATGAATTGATACACCATCTTTTAAAAAATGGATGTGAATTAATACGTGAAGGCTCACGTCACTCTATATGGAAAAATATTGAACTTGGAAATATGACCGCCGTTCCAAGACATAATGAAATCAAAGATTTAATGATGCGAAAAATTTGCAAAGATTTAGATATCGCAAAGCCTTGAATCTACAATTGATAAAATTAGCACAAGATGTGTTTAAGCAATTTATTGAAAAAAATTGAAAAAAATAGGATCAGCTAACAAGGAGGGGGACAGCAAATTATGAATCATTCCAGACAGAACTCCAGACAGAACATTCTTATGAATAATTCCAGACATAATATTGCATTGCTCATAGTAATCTGGTCGGGCATCTTTTTTCTTCAATTTACCATTCAATCCACAGCATACGGTCAACTGCTTGCAGCTGAATCCTCTTCAAAAACCAGAGAGAGTTACGTTCCGTCAGAAACAGTCAAGGCAAGCCTTCAAACTGTTCAAGAAACCTACACCGCTGTTGGAACCGTCAAACCCAGAAGCGAAACCATGATTGAAGCTCAGGTTAGTGCTCAGGTACTCAAGGTTCATGTTCAGCCTGGAGACAGGGTGAATAAGGGCGATCTTCTAATAACACTTGACGACAGGCAGGCGGCTTCAAGGCGTGACGGAGCAACAGCAGTACTTAATGCAGCCAGAGCAGGAAAGGCTCAAGCCATGCAGGGGGTTAATGCTGCCGAAGCTGCCTACAAGGAGGCACGCCTTCAATATGACCGCATCAGCAAGTATTACAAATCACAGGCAGCAACAAAGCAAGAACTTGAAATAGCGGAATCAGGACATACTCAGGCAAAAGCTGCTCTGAAGCAGGCAAAAGATGCTTTGGATGCATCGGAAGCAGGGATAAGGCAAGCAATGGGGGGATTGTCAGAGACTGATGTAGGACTGGAATTTTCAAAAATCACAGCCCCTGCAACTGGCGAGGTGATAAAGCGAATGGTGGAGCCTGGCGATCTTGCCCTTCCGGGGAAACCCCTTATTTCCCTTAGAACAGAAAGTGGTTTCAGGATTGAAGCCCATGTGCGTGAAGGGCTGATAGGCAAGGTCAAAACCGGCATGATACTCAAAGCTGAAATAACCACTCTCGGGATTACCTGTGATACAGAAGTCGAGGAGATTATTCCTTACGCGGACCCTGAAACCAGAACATTTTTAGTAAAAGCCTTGCTGCCAAAGGCTCAGAAGTCCGGAGAAAATCAAAAATTAGGAGAAAATCAGGATCAGACACAAACCGCACTTGCCGGAATTTATCCCGGAATGTACGGAAAACTGCTCATTCCTGAATCTACCCAGGAGGTTGTTCTTCTGCCGGCAAAAGCGGTTATTATGACCGGACAGCTTGAACTTGTAATGGTCAAGACTGATAAAGATTGGCAGTTACGGTATATCAAGACAGGAAAACACTCAGGGGATATGGTGGAAGTTCTGTCCGGTCTCAAAGGAGATGAGACAATTGGTGTGGGAGGCTTGAATTGAGATGGAACAGAACTCTTCAAACGAAAATGAAAATGGCTCTTTTAATCAGAGTAATATTTCAAAAAATCAAAATGCCACCTTTAATCAAAGTATTATTTCACAAAATGAAAATGCCACCTTTAATCAGAGCAATATTTCAAAAAATGAAAATCTCACCTTTAATCAGGGTATCATTTCAAAATTTGTAGAAAAATTTTTGGATGGTAAACTCTCCATAATGCTCATAATAGTTGCTGTCTGCCTTGGTGTGGCAGCTCTTTTGGTGACACCAAGAGAAGAAGAACCCCAGATTGTTGTTCCCATGGCAGATATTTATGTAAGTGCCCCAGGGGCAACGCCTGAAGAGATAGAGCAGCTTGTTGTAACCCCTCTGGAGCGGTTTTTATGGCAGGTTGACGGGGTTGAATATGTCTATTCCATGTCAAAAAAAGATATGGCTCTGGTAACTGTAAGGTTTTATGTAGGAGAAAATCGCGAGGACTCTCTTATCAAACTTTACAGCCGTATCTCAATGAACATAGACAAAGTGACCCCTATTGTTAAAGGGTGGGTCATAAAGCCTGTGGAAATTGATGATGTGCCCATTGTCAATCTGACGCTTTATTCTGACAAGTATGATGATTTGCAGCTCAGAAGAGTGGGACAGGAGGTGCTCTCAAGGCTTGGCAAGGTTGAAGATACCTCCAGAACCGAAATTCACGGAGGCAGAGAACGGGAAATAAGGGTGGAACTTCTGCCGGAAAGTATGCAGTCCATGAACATATCTTTTATGGAGGTTCAGCAATCTCTTCAGGGTGCTGATGCTTCACTAACAGCCGGAAGCTTCAGTAGAAACGACAAGGAATATAGCGTCTCCGCCAGCTCTTTTCTTGGTGGAACAGATGAGATAAAGTCGCTGATTGTCGGGGTAAACCAGGGCAGACCTGTATATTTAAGAGATATCGCAACAATAGAAGACTCTCCTGAAGAGGCAGACACCTACACAAAGATGCTTTTTTCCCATTCATACGCAAAGAAAATATCAGATAAAAACAAGAAAATAGCGGATAAAAACAAGAAAATAACAAACCATGACAAAATGACAGATTATAATTTTACAAACCACAGATACAACGCTGTAACCCTTGCCATTTCCAAGAAAAAAGGCACCAACGCTGTGGCAGTAGCTGAAAATATAATCAAGGAATTCGATCTATTAAAGAAAAGCATTGTTCCTGATGGCATCTATTCAGAAGTTACCCGCAACTATGGAGAGAGTGCACATGAAAAGGTTGGAGAGCTGTTAAGTTCTCTTGTATTTGCCGTGGCTTCAGTGGTGGTACTTCTTGCTTTTACTTTAGGATGGAAAGAGTCCCTCATTGTCGCACTTGCCGTACCTATAAGTTTTGCACTTGCCCTGTTTGTCAACTATCTGTTTGGCTACACCATTAATCGGGTAACCCTGTTTGCCCTTATTTTGTCTTTAGGACTGGTCGTCGATGACCCTATCACCAATGTGGAAAATATCCAGCGGCATATTGTCAGCGGAGTTCTTGACCCGTTCCGTGCGACTTTAAGAGCGGTTGATGAGGTTCTTCCTCCGGTCATAATGTCAACACTCGCAATTGTTGTCTGCTTTGTTCCTCTTTTTTTTATTACCGGTATGATGGGGCCCTATATGGCTCCAATGGCAGCAAATGTGCCTCTGACAATAGTATTCTCAATGGTGTGTGCTCTTACCTTTGTTC
>JADGBP010000235.1 GCA_015231395.1 Desulfamplus sp.
TATTTGTATTGATTTTATTCTATTTTTTTACAATATAGAAGTTTCTGAATAGTATTCAAATTTTTACTACTACATACCCATGTTTTAATCAAGAAGGTTTCTCTCATTTTTTTCATGAATACAGCTTTAATCAAAGCAACATCTGACTTTCATCAAAATCATCAAATGTCAAAATCACAAGAGATCGAAAAATCAAAATCACAAAATCACAATATGGCTTCTATAGACTTCCAGAAAAATATTTTGGTATCTCAATTTTTAAGAAGGGCAACCGCAAGGGATTGCCCCTACTCTGCCATTTAATTATCTGGAAAACTATATCAAAATATGATTGACATAATTTTTGTTTTCTGATTATGCTCAAAAAATATTATTACATTTTGATACAGATTTATTCTGCACAATCAAAAATTAAAAAAAATACCATTCAATTGTAATTAACAGGAAAACGCCATGATAATTGGACTTGATGTTGGCGGAACCCACACTGATGCCGTTCTGTTAAGCGAAAAAGGACTTGAAAGACAAGTAAAAGTCCCAACCAATACTGCAAACCTTTTTAACACGGTTCTTTCTGGATTTGACCAACTTCTTGATGGAATTGATTCATCTACAATCAAAAGAATTGTTATAAGCACCACGCTTACTACCAACAGCGTGGTACAAAAAAAACTGGATCCGGTGGGTATAATTGTTTCATCAGGCCCTGGCATTGATTCAGAACTATTTCGCAGAGGCAGACATTTCTATTCAGTATCAGGTTCCATAGATCACCGTGGTAGAGAGAGACAACCTATAAACAGAAGCGAAATAGAACAAATTTCAGAAAAAATGAAGTTGGCTGGAATTGAAAATATAGGAATTATAGGCAAATTCTCACCCCGTAATCCTGCTCATGAAATTGAAATTATGGACATACTCAAGAAAAATTTTGATACAATTTTTCTTGGACACCGTGTGTCTGGAAATCTTAATTTTCCAAGAAGGATAGCAACCGTTCATCTGAACGCCGCGATTTACAGCATGCACAAAAAATTTTTCAATGCTGTAAATGATACTTTAAAACAAAAGGGATTAAAAGCTCCTATTCAGATATTAAAGGCAGATGGCGGCACCATGAATCTGCCCACATCAATGGAATTTCCGGGTCAGACCATTTTGTCAGGACCTGCCGCAAGTGTAATGGGATCAATTCTCCACGCACCAGAGGGCAAAGATGTTCTGGTTTTAGACATCGGAGGAACAACCACCGATATTGCAATTCTTGTAAACAAAGCACCTCTTCTGGAACCGGTAGGAATTGGGCGGGGAAAATATAGAAGCCTGATAAGGGCACTTCAGACAGTCTCTAAAGGTATTGGCGGCGACAGCGAGGTTACTGTAGAAGACAATGACTGCGAGGTGACCGGAGAAGAGAGCGACAACAAGGCGATTGGAGAAGAGAACAACAGCAAGGTTACGGGAGAAGCGATCAACAGCAAGGCGATTGGAAGAGAGAACGACAAGAATGACCATACAGATAATTACAATAGAGGGCAAATCTGTAAAGATACAAATAAAGTTCTTAAAATAGGACCAGACAGAAAAGGGTCAGCTATGGGTTTTGGAGGACCAGTTCCGACTCTTACTGATGCCATGATTTGGCTTGGCATAATGGAGGGAGGGGACAAAAGTCTGTCTGAAAAGGGACTCTCCGGACTTGCTGATCAGCTTCATCTATCCATCCATGAAACTGCTGAAAAAATCCTTAACCAGACATGTACAACTATCGTCAAACTTGCCAATCAGATGGTTGAGCAGATAAACAGCAAACCTGTCTATACTGTCCATGAATTTCTTGAAGGATATCAGATTAAACCTTCGCACATCCTGCTCCTTGGAGGACCCGCTGCCTACCTTGCGAGCGAGATTGAACGGATATCCGGTATTAACACGACCATAGTGCCTTACAGTGCTGTTGCCAATGCCATTGGTGCTGCTCTGGCAAGAACAACCTGTGAGGTTTCTTTGATTGTGGATACGGAAAGAGGTATTGCCACCGCACCGGAGGAAAACTTCAGTGCATCAGTTTCCAATTTCTACTCCAAAGAAGATGCCATTAACACAACTCTTGCTCTTTTAGAAAAAAAAGCTGTTGACTCTGGTGCGGATCTAAAAAATTTTGAAGCGGAACTGACTGAATTTCAATCATTCAACATTGTACGTCAGTTTGCTCTGCGTGGAAAAATATTCAGAATCAAAATGCAGGTAAAACCCGGACTTATCAAAGGGTTTTCAAACGGTTTGTAAATAGGTCAACTACCGCTGAACAAGTTCAGGGGTTTTCACCAGCAGTGAAATATAAAATTACCGTAAAAACACATTTTGGTTTTCATGGCCGGGGGTGGCAAAACCCCTGTCATGAGTGTTTACCTTCAAAATAGTAGCCGTGGAATAGTAGCCGTGGAGCACCTAAAGTGAAAAACTCAATTTCAAAACAACTGATAATTGTTTTTGTTTTTATCGCAATGCTTTTTATTGCAATACCAATACCCTGTCATGCGGGTCAGAATATAACTGTTGGGGTATATAATTTCAGCCCCCTTGTTTTTACTGATGACACAGGTAAAGCCCAAGGTTTTTTTCCTGATATTCTTGATTACATTGCAAAAAAAGAGGGATGGGAGATAAAATATATTCCAGGATCGTGGAGTGAATGTCTGACTCGTATTCAAAATGGTGAAATTGATCTTCAAGTCTGCATTGCTTCCTCAGAGGAAAGATCAAAACTCCTTGATTTTTCAGATTATCTAATTCTGGACTGGGCATCGGTATTTAAAAAGAAAGGTAGTCAGATTCAGACTATTTTCGATCTTAATGATAAAAGAGTCAGTGTGGTTAAAAGCGGTATCACCACTGACGAGTTTAAAAAGGTTATTCAACAGTTCGGAATCCCCTGTCAAATAATTGAAAAAAATGAAAATACAGAAAATCTCAAAGCTGTCCATGATGGGGAAGCAGATGCTGGTATCTGCCCAAACATCTATGGAACAATGCTCCAGAATGATTATAAAATTGAACGGACATCAATAGTATTCTCTCCAATAAAGCTACGGTTTGCCACAAAAAAAGAGATGAATCAAAATATTATCTCTGTGCTTAACAAACATATTTCAGAATTAAAAGCAGATCGTGGTTCGATTTATTATAATCTGCTCAATAAATGGACAGGTTCCTATGAGAAAAAAATATTACCTCAATGGGTTCTAATAACGCTGGGCATTTTCATCAGTGCCTCGATAGCACTTTTCCTGTTCAATATGATATTAAAAAAAAGAGTCAAATCAAAAACAGAGGAACTGGTTGTTGCAAATATAGAACTCAAGTTTTCTGAAGAGCGTTTAGCACTCGTGCTGGAAGGAAGCCAGCTTGGTTATTGGGACTGGGATATTATCACAGGTCATGTGCAACGCAACAGCCGTTGGGCAGAAATGTTGGGATACACACTTGACGAGATTATCTTAAACGTAAAGCAGTGGACAGATCTTCACCATCCTGATGACAGAAAATCTGCATGGCAATCAATTAATGATCATTTAGAGGGTCGCACTGAGATACACAAGACTGAGTATCGAATGCTCGCAAAAGATGGTCAATATAAATGGATTCTTGATTGTGCCAAAATTGTGCGGCGTGATGAAGAGGGTCGTCCTATAAGAATGAGTGGTACGCACACTGATATAACTGAACGCAAGCAAACGGAAGAAGAACAAAAAAAATTGCAGGCACAGTTGAGCCATGCACAGAAAATGGAATCTGTTGGACGGCTCGCAGGAGGCGTAGCCCATGATTTTAATAATATGTTAGGTGTTATTCTTGGGCATACCGAGATGCTCTTGTACCAGATTGCTCCAGACCACCCATTCTACGAGGATCTACAGAAGATTCAATCCGCTGGATAACGATCAGCTAACCTGGTACGACAATTACTTGCCTTTGCTC
Organism: Desulfamplus sp.; assembly: GCA_015231395.1. Lineage (GTDB taxonomy): Bacteria > Desulfobacterota > Desulfobacteria > Desulfobacterales > Desulfobacteraceae > Desulfamplus. Next base: position 3,982 of record JADGBP010000235.1, read on the forward strand.
GCAAACAGACAGTTTCCATGAAGGTGCTTGACCTTAATAATACAGTAGAAAGCATGCTCAGCATGTTACGACCCCTCATCTCTGAGGACATTCGCTTAACCTGGTTGCCAGGCAAAAAACTGTGGTCAGTCAAGATAGACCCATCCCAAATTGATCAGATATTAGCCAATCTGTGTGTCAATGCTGGTGACGCAATTACAGGAGTGGGCAAGCTGACCATTGAAACAGAAAACATCACCTTTGATGAATACTACTGTTCTTATCACCAAGAGTGTGTCCCTGGTGACTATGTAATGCTGGCTGTAGGCGACACTGGCTGTGGTATGAATCCAGAGACTTTGGATAAACTTTTCGAGCCGTTTTTTACTACCAAAGAGATAGGTAAGGG
>JADGBP010000236.1 GCA_015231395.1 Desulfamplus sp.
CGTGAATTTGTCCGAAAAAGTCATTAAAACCATGCGCCAGATTGATCATATCATGATTTTTCTTCTGATCGCAGGGAGTTACACCCCATTTTGCCAAAAAATAGCACCATGAGGACAAGAACGATAACAGGTAAGACAAATAACACAACGATCCTCATCAACTTTTGCCTGATCTGCTGCAACAGTTTTTGTGCCATCACCAATAAGCTCTCTGACTCTCAGAGCAACATTGGCGGCATCTGCTGAACTGTTCACCACAAATATGCCGTTTCTGTTGGATTTCGCAGGAAATCTATGAACGTTGTTGCTGGGGAGAAGTCCATAAAGGTCAGTGTCTATTCTGAGCGTGGCAGCAAGATCAATATTTTGCTTTCCAACCACAAGAGCCTCTTCCACAACAATATAATCTGGCATCAGCTCAACATCTGTTCTGACAACCGGATCTTTAATGACAATTCTGATTGTATCACCGCTCTGCTCAATTGCTGGCATCTGAGCGGGTTTAAAGCAGACCACACCGGCATGCCGTCCTTGGGTAAATAGTCGTTCCAGCCCCTTTGCTCCAACTTTGACGTTCCCTGCATAAATGTAGGCGTTGCAGTTCTCCATCTTCTGTATGGCAAGAGCACTTTTGAGGACTCTGGCTGTTGCCTCAGGGGTGCCTTCTTGAGCAAAGCCTGAAAGAAAAGCAACGGTTGAACCCACTGGAATAGTTGAACCTGCTGGAATAGTTGAACCTGCTGGAATAGTTGAACCTGCTGGAATAGTTGAACCTGCTGGAATAGTTGAACCTGCTGGAATAGTTGAACCTGCTGGAATAGTTGAACTTGATGACATATCAGAAATAAGAGCTTCAAACTGGCTTTGACTCATCACCTTGCTATTCAAGGTGAGCCCATACTGTACATTCAGAGGGGTATAGGTATATTGAGGAGCAACAACTATAGAGCCAAATACAGCTTCCATCTTTTCATTGCCTCTGGCAAGGGTAGCTCTGAAATCGCCTGTAACTCCGGCAATTGCTTCAAGGCAAACATCCTGCATAATATTGACTTTACCTGTATCAAGCATCTCTGTTGTACAACCTGATTGACGTGCACATGCGGTTTTTGTTCCAATCACAGAGACTTTGTAGCCTTGAGCTGCGATTTTAGCAGCAGCTTCAAGTCCAGTAGAGCCTGCACCTACAATCAGAACATCTTTACTTATGGATATATCAATACAATTACTTGTCTCATTGCCGGATTCCGCTATAACATTGGCACATTTTTCAGTTCTCATCTCATCACCCCCAAATATTTCATGGCCTCAAAGGCAGTTTTTCCTGCATCTGCCATAGTGGCGGCAATGCTTGCCGGACCTCCGGCAGTTCCGGCGACAAAACATCCTGCGGCGGATAAACCTGATTGAGTTGATGTGCCACATGAACAGGGTTGAGTGGAACCACCGGATATCCCTGTCTGGTCGGATGAAACAGATTGAGAGGATGAGCATGATACGGTGTTGTCAAGAAATCCATCCTGAGTGACAGGAATTCCTGTGATTTCAGAGATTTTTCCTGTATCTTTTCCCGGCATTATACCAACAGAAAGCACTACTAAATCAAAGGCTTCAGATGAGGGAGAACCCTCTTCCTCTGCCATGTGCCTCAGCTCCAGTCTGTCGTTTTCCAGAGGGTAGATATCAACAGGAATAGTTCTGATGAACCTTATATTTTGTTTGATCTTTTCATAGAATACGGGGAACTCCTTTCCTGTATTCTGAATATCTATGTAAAACATTGTTATGTCAGCATTGGGGTTGTCATGCTTAACGGTTCCAGCCATTCTCATGGCATATGGACAGCACACCTCGGAACACCAGAGGTTCCCAAGACGCTCATCTCTTGAACCCACACACTGGATAAAGGCGACTTTTTCAGGTTTCTTGCCATCAGAAGGTCTTACAAGTGCACCGTTTTCCCTTATGATATTTTCAAGATCAAGACCGGTGATTACATTTTTCCAGATGCCATAACCATAGGTGGATTTGCGGTTGGGATCAAATGGGGAATAACCTGTGGCAACAATAAGTGCATCAACTGCAATCTCACCATCACTGCCCATATTATCTTTGTCCGAAGCAGTAACATAAAGAGGATTATTGTATCTTGAAAATCCTTTTATAACCTGACCTGAAGAGAGATCAACCTCACTTTTTACAAGAGAGACCATAAATCGATCAGATTTTTTTAACTCTTTGATTTGTGTCCTCAAATGAACATTTATCAATGGTTCGCTCACAACATTTTTGAGCATCTCTTCCACACTGCATGCCCCGCACTGCTGACATTTGTCTGTAGCCTTGCAGGTGAAGCCTATACTGTGCCCACCAAGAAAACAGCTCTTTTCCACCAGTTCAACACTGATATTCTGACGGGAAAGTTCCCATGCAGCAGTAAGACCGGCAATTCCGCCCCCAAGGACCAATACTTTTCGGGTTTTATTATTCAATTTATTAAAACTCCTTTTTTACACTTCAGGTCTTGGCAGCACACCAGCTCTTTCTGCAATTTCAGGAACCATGTGTTCCCATTCGATAGGCATCAGATGGACACCTGCCACCCCTTTCATCTCTTTGAACTCCTCAATCTGCTCGCAGGCTATCTTGATACCCTCGTCAGCAACTTTCTTTTTATCCACCCCTTGAAGACGCTGAATAATCTCATCTGGTACGTCCATGCCTGGCACCTTTGCCTTCATGTACTTTGCCATACCTATGCTTTTCATTGGAGTTACACCAGGCAAGATATAGACTTTTTCAGTAATTCCCATATCATTGGCCTGACGAATCCACTCACGAATTTTGGGCATGTTGAAAACGCACTGGGTTTGAATAAAATCAGCTCCGGCAGCCACTTTCTTGGCAAGACGGTGAACTCTCCATTCAAAGGGTTCTGCAAACGGGTTGGCTGCAGCACCAATGAAAATCTCGGGTTTTACATCAATATCTGCTCCGCCTAAAAATTTGCCCTCGTCTCTCATCTTTTTTACCATCATGATGAGCTGCATGGAATCCAGATCAAAGACTCCCTTGCACTGGGGATGATCACCAAACATCTGATGGTCACCTGAAAGACAGAGCATGTTACGGATACCGTGGGCATAAGCACCAAGTACGTCTGCCTGCATTGCGATCCTGTTGCGGTCACGGCATACCATCTGGAAATTGGGCTCAACACCCTCCTGAATACATATAAGAGAGGCTGCCCAGCTTGACATTCTGACCATGGCTGTCTGGTTGTCTGTAACATTGACCATGTCAACATTGCCTTTCAGATGTTTGAGCTTCTCCCTGACTACATCCACATTGGCACCCCGTGGAGGCCCTACTTCCCCGGTAAAGGCAAAGTGTCCGGCCTTGAGTACTCTCTCCAGTTTACTTCCTGATTTCATAATTGACTCTCCTGAAAATATTTATATTTATCACAGAGTAACTGTGTAATTGTTTGTATTAAAATTATCTTTAAAAAATTACCTTTTTACCTTTAAAAAATCACCTTTAATCAAATTCTCTTTAATGCTCTTTAATTATCATGACAAATAATTACGACTGCATGGCCTTAACGCGTTCCTCATATCCCGGCTGAATAACCTTTCTGGGTTTCTGATTGCTCCAGTCATTTGGCGGAGAAACTGTCATGATCTGATCCAGACGCCCCTGTCCTGAAAGTCTCTCATATATTTTCAGCCATGCACAGGGCTGATCAGCGTGAATTTCACAACTGGTTTTATTGGTTCCGCCGCATGGACCGTTGAAAAGGCTTTTGGCACACATTGTCACCGGACATACGCCACCGGTCATGGCAAGTACGCACTGACCACAAGCACGACATTTTTCCTCATACCAACCGACATCGAGATTTACACCGATAAAAGATGTATTCACTGCCGGAAGAACGGGTTTGCCAGAAAAGCGTTCTGCAAGAAACTGTATTCCGGCACCGCAAGCCATAGACAAAAAAGCATCATACTGGTCTGCTTTAGTATCAAGCTCTGCCAGAAATTCCATGTCACACTGCCGTTCAAGTGTCTCAGCACCGAACTCAATACCATCGTTCCTAAATGCGAGATTCAACTCGGCATTAAGGGTTTCAACCTCTTTTGACCCTCCAGCTAAACATACGGCAACACAGGTACCACAACCAACGGTCAAGACCTTTTTGTAGCCCGATACCATGTTTCTGATTTCATCAAAGGGCTTTCTCTCCGCAACAATCATAAATCCTCCTGCTATCCAGAAAAAATATAATTAAATTCCTCAAATCCAATGTTTTAAATTGAATGTTTCAAATTCAATGTCTTGCAAATGTTTCCCAATAGT
>JADGBP010000237.1 GCA_015231395.1 Desulfamplus sp.
TAATAGGTTTACAAAATAAAAATGCTGCCTGATTCAATCAAGCAGCATTTTTTGTATTGTAATAATTAGTATATTTATTTGACTATATTTACATTATTCAAGATACTTTAATTATATTTCATTACATAATGATTTTTATCGTTGACATGGTTATTAAATTATTACCAATATGTATTTTGAAAATACGTTTATGAATTGAGATGATAGTCAACCGTTTCTAAATAAAGCTGTTGATATTGCAAATCTTAACCTTGGAAAATATTCTATCAAAAAGGATAACCCATGAGAACAGAGACAACAAAAACAAAATTTTATGACTCCTTGCGTTTCAAACTTATTGCTGGTGGTATTATTACTGTAATTATGCCTCTTTTTATTGTCGGGCTGGTCTCCATGAACAAATCCAGCAAGGCATTGACAACAATGTCTGAACAACAGGCACAGGATGTGGCAAGAGACCTTTCCATGATGACCAGAAACATAATTGAATCTGAATTCGTGAAGGTTAAAATCCTTGCTGAAAAAAAGCTGGTAATTGATGCCATCACATCACACAACAATGGAAAGAATCCAGACTTGTCCAATATTAATGACAATTTACAAAAAACAGTTCAAAGTATGGGAAAAAACTACGAAGGGATTTTTGTAACCGATTCCAAGGGAAATATCTTTGCTGGAAGTATAGAAGGAGGCGGTAAAGAGGGGAAACATTATTCAGGAATTAGTATTGCGGAACGGGATTATTTCAAGAAAACAATATCTTCGGGAGAGGTTGCAATAGGTTCTGCCATCAGGTCAAGAACCACAAATGACGTTATTTCTATTGTATGTGCTCCTGTCAGGTCATCAATAAATACCATTGAAGGCACATTCTGTATTATTATCCGTATCGACTATTTTACCAATCTTATTTCAAGCCGTAAAATAGGAACAACAGGATATGGTTACATGCTAAATAAAGATGGTCTGGTTATTGCTCATCCTGTTGAAAAGCACATTTTAAGTAAAAACCTGCATGAATTGAAAGAGATGAAAGTTTTTGTCGAAAAAATGACCTCTGGGGAGAGCGGTGTTGCAGATTACGTTTTTGAGGGGATTCACAAAATATCAGGTTATGCACCTGTCGGGATAAACGACTGGTATATCGCAACCACACAGAATTCTGAAGAGTTCATGGCTCCTGTCAACTCCATCAGGAATTCATCCATAATTATTGGTGTGATTGCTGTTTGTGTTACAGTCATCATCTTTCTTTTCATGTCAAGTCAAATGCTTAAGCCCATCAATAAAGCAGTGGCTGGACTTAAAGACATTGCCACAGGAGAGGGTGATTTGACAATGCGTTTAGCTGTAACTACCAAAGATGAAATAGGAGAATTGTCGATTTGGTTTAACACATTCATGGAGAGACTTCAGGAGATAATTCGTCAAATTACTGCAAACGCAAGCAAAGTTAATGAATCATCTACAGAACTATCAGCTATTGCAGTTCAACTATCTTCAGGTGCTGAAAATACAGCAGCCAGAGCCACTAACGTTTCTGCTGCCGCCGAAGAAATGAGCACAAATATCAGTAATGTTGCTGCTGCAATGGAACAGTCTTCCACCAACACCAATATGGTTGCATCTGCTGCTGAAGAGATGACGTCAACCATAAATGAGATAGCCCGTAATGCAGAAAATGCAAGAAGCATTTCACATGATGCTGTTGATAAATCTAAAAATGCCTTCAACAGAATGTCAGAACTTGGCAAAGCCGCACAGTCCATTGGCAGGGTTACTGAAACAATAAAAGAAATTTCTGACCAGACCAAGCTTCTTTCATTGAATGCAACCATTGAGGCGGCAAGAGCTGGTGAAGCGGGCAAAGGCTTTGCAGTTGTGGCAAATGAGATTAAGGAACTTTCTAACCAGACAGCACAGGCGACTCTTGATATTAAAAATCAGATTGATGGAATACAGAATATGACAGAGTTGAGCATTAAAGAGATTGACCAGATAGCCAATGTCATTAATGGAGTTAATGACATTGTTTCAGCAATTGCTGCTGCTGTTGAAGAGCAATCCTCTGCTACAACCGAAATCAGCAATAATATAAATCAGGTGTCTCAGGGGATACAGGATGTGAACGAAAATATTAGTCAAAGTTCTTTGGTTGCTCAAGAAATTACAAGGGAGATAGTTCAGGTTAATGCTGCTGCGGGAGAAATATCCAGTACCAGCAGTCAGGTAAAATTAAATGCGACAAACCTTAATAGCATGGCTAAAGAGCTAAATGCTATTGTGGAAAAATTCACAGTCTGATGCCCAATAAAGAGTTATCAGAAGGATGTCAACTACCACTGAACAAGTTCAGTGGCTTGAACAGTGATGTTTAACGTAAGAGTTGATTAGGGAGCTTAAAGGAAACTTTATGCAGAAGTTAGATAGGAGAAATACATACATACCTGTGAGTGCTTCACAAGCTTACAGCTCTATGGCTTTGTCTTTAAACAGAGAGCCTGCCTGTCGGACAGACAGGGAAACTCTCGGTGAGCAGAGCTTAAAAACCCTTTCTAACAATCCCGAAGTGAATCAACCTCAATGTAAAGAGGGACAGAACTTGCGAGTATCTGTCAAAGTTTACATACTGGTTTCATCCCCTGAACAAGTTCAGGGGTTTTCACCAGCAGTGAAATATAAAAAAACATCGGACACCGTTCATGCGAACGTTCAACCTTGAGGATAGAGAGTTATGAACTCAAATAGCAAACATTGGGATGATATCTTCTCCAAAACAGAAGATGAAAAGATGGGATGGTATGAAAAATATACGTCTCAAACTTTTAATTTATTGCAGAAAATCCCTGATTGGGAAAACGCCACTGTTTTTATTCCTGGTGCTGGAATATCTATTCTGGGGGGTCTAAGCCCAAAACCGCGGAATTTCCCTATCGATGTAAATACAATAGTTTATATCAAAACAAGGCTGGGCAGTATGGCGTCTATGTCAATAGTGCCCAATGATAACATAGCTGCGGTTTCACCCAATAAAACTTCCCTTTTATAAAACATACCCCCTTATAAAAGATGGAAAGGAGTGCAGAATGATTATTAAAAAGCTCATAAAGTCCAAGCCTGTAGTAAATATTACATTTAAGCTACCCAGCAACATAAAAGCTACTAAGGCATTCGTAGTTGGTGAGTTTAATAACTGGGATACCACAGCCAATCCATTGAGAAAAACCAAAGGAGTCTGGACGACAACCTTGAAGCTGGACACTGGTAAGGAGTATCAGTTTCGTTATCTTGTCAACGATAGTGAATGGTATAACGATGATGCTGCTGATGATTATGTGTCAAATGACTTTGGTAGCAAAAACTCTGTTATAAAATTATAGGTGTCTTTTATGAAACTTGCATCATTAGTTGCTTTTACTATTTTATTTGCAGTTCCTGTATTTTCTGCTGAATTTGAAAAGGATATTATAACAACGTCAGCAGGTGATGTTGAAATTACTTTTATAGGTCATGCAAGCCTTATTATCGGTTTTAAAGGTAAAGTTATCCATGTAGATCCATGGAGTAAACTTGCCGACTATTCAGCCTTGCCTAAAGCGAATATGATTCTCTTGACTCATCATCATCCTGACCATCTTGATTTGGATGCCATAAAAACAATATCAAAGAATGGAACTATTGTTATTTTAACAGATGAATGCAGCAAAACTGTTGCAGGGGAAGTAATGAAAAACGGGGATACGAAGAATCTACAGGATATTTTGATTGAGGCAGTGCCAGCTTACAACCTCGTTCATAAAAGAGATAACGGTCAACCGTTTCATCCAAAAGGTGAAGGTAATGGTTATATTCTGACCTTTGGAGCAACTCGTGTGTATATTGCAGGAGACACAGAAAACACGGCGGAAATGAAAGCTCTTAAAAATATTGATGTTGCCTTTCTTCCGATGAATCTCCCATATACCATGACCCCAGCTATGGTTGCTGATGCTGCAAAGGCGTTCAAGCCCAAAGTGCTTTATCCTTACCATTATGGAGAAACCGATATTCAGGAACTTGTCAGGCTTATGAAATATGAGAAAGATATTGACCTTCGCATCAGAAAGATGAAGTAAGTTTTCTAATCTTAATTGAGTAAGGAAGAGCTTGGTTTTATGAATGAGTAACAAGAGAAAAATCCGCTACATGGGATTACTTTAGAACAGATATTGAATATTATCGTTAATCATTATGGTTGGAGTGAATTGGGCAAGATTATCAATATCAGGTGTTTCCAAAGCGAACCGTCAGTTAAATCCAGTTTGATATTTTTACGTAAAACTCCGTGGGCAAGGAAGAAGGTTGAGGA
>JADGBP010000238.1 GCA_015231395.1 Desulfamplus sp.
AAGAACAAGGGCAACCGCAAGGGATTGCCCCTACTTTTTCCAAATTAATTATCTGAAAAAATATAATATGGGTCACAATTCCTGAATAAAAATAAAATTTAATATTAGACACAAAATCCGTTAGAACCCGTCATGTTTAAAACTTAACTCTGTAGTAGATATCTGAAAGTAGCAACTCGCACTTGATAGACTTGATTGACATAGCCTTTTGCATATTTTCGCATGAAGAATAAACCCATTTTTCCTCGTCACTACGAACATATTTTTCTACAAGGCAGGAATGTTGAGACACAAGGATATATTCCTGAAGTGAAGGAACAAGGCGGTAATGCTGGAACTTGGTTCCCCTGTCATATGCCTCGGTGGAGTCCGAGAGGATTTCAATGATGACAACGGGATTAAGCAAGGTGTCAAACTTGTCATCTTCTAACTTAATATCCCCACAAACAATCACAACATCAGGATAAGTATATTTGCCTATTGCTTCAACCTTGACTCTTATATCGCTTGAAAAGACATCACATGGATCACCTTTTAATTGATTTCTCAATTCTACAGCAATATTCCCGTTTATCCGGTTATGATTCAAGCTTGCTCCCACCATTGCAAATATTTCACCATTGAAATATTCATGCCGGATATCTGAATCTCTCTCAAAATCCAGGTATTCCTCTGGAGTCATTACATTTTTTTCCTGTGGTTGTGCGTTCATCTTGTTTGCCTTTTTATCATTAAAACACATTTGCTTTTCAGGGTTGGGGGTGGAGGGATTCCCATTTATCTATGGAAGTTTACAAGGTATCTGGTTACTGATCATTTGTCATTTCAGCATCATTTAATTGGCAATAGTAGGGGCAATCCCTTGCGGTTGTCCTTCTTAAAAAGCGAGTTTTCAAATTACAGCAGATTTTCAAGTATAGTGTAATTCCCTGTCTGGTTAAAGCGTTCCATCTCCTGAATGATTCTATCCTCTCCTGGTCTTATGAATGAACCACCTTCCAAAGCCAGGTCTTCATCAGAAAGCCCTATAAACATTGAAACATCCTTGTTTTTTGCGTGCAACGCTGCCCTTGCTACATCTATCAGGTAAGGCGGGGTGTAATCCCCACGCTTGAATGCCTCTTCTATAACAGTGCCGGTTGCCACATAGGTCGGATTTAGATGAATATTGACAGACACTCTGTATTGACGGGATATACCACTTAGATAATCAATACCACGCTTAATATCTTCAACTGCTGCTTCATCGTCCATATCTGGTACAGGTTTCTGCATGAAATAGCATTTCAGACTGTATCCAAAAGGAGAAAGAGATTCCACAAATCTTTCAAAAAGATCAAGAGAGAGTCCCTTGTCAAAAACATTGTTTCTTATGTGATCATCAAATGCTTCAAAACCAATGATTATCTCAAGACGTGTCTCTGTCTCCCCTTCTGCAAGGGCTCTTGCCATGAACTCAAGTTCAGCTACATCCACATATTCCGGTCTGGTTTCAATTCCAAAAACTTTAAGCCCGTGTAAATTCATATTTACTTTTGCAAGAAGATACATCAACGCTGTAGATGAAAAAGTATCTTCATCTAAAATTGAGCCGTTATTGCTGATAATTATCTTTTTGATATCATTCTTTTTTGCCACAACATCCGGTCGGCTGAAAAGGTCGTCAATCTGAGCCATGATGGCATTATAAGGAATGTGCCGTCCAGATACCTGAGAAGGCAGATTGCAGCCAAGACATCTGGACCAGCGACATGCAAGCGTGTAAAATACAACGAAAAGAACAAGCCCATCTTCAGATTGTTGAAACCACATCTGTGCAATCTCGTTTTCATTGTGGGTGTCATTAAAACTATACGTTTTCCCACTTTTTTCAGATCCTTTTTTGATCTGTTCAATTACTTTGCTGTTCTTGTTTATCATGGATGTTCCTGTTTATTATTGCTTGTTCTGTTTATAATGATACTGTTTCATTGTTTTTTTACCGTAAAAACAGGTTTTTGTTTTCATGCTCCTGGGTGGTCGGAATTCAGTCCGACTATGAGCGTTTACCGTAAAAACACATTTTTGTTCATGTCAGGGTTCACCATGTAAGGGTTTTGATATTTTCAAGATGATATTTACGACTTCCAAGTCCTATCTGCTCCGCGTATTCAAGCTGTCTTTCCCAGTTTACTTCAGGATAAAGCCCCTTGAATTTATCTTCTCCGGGAAGAATATTTGTTTTAAGGCAGCCGTCAGCAAGAGCTGCCTCGGCATTAATCAAATCAACCGAAGCCTGATCGATTGCTACAGGATCTTTGGATGCTAAAATCCCTATATCCCTGACAATCGGAGTGTCATTATATGGCATGCAGTCACAGGCAGGGGAGATATCCATGATAAAATTGATAAAAAAACATTTGCCCTGTTTGTTTTGAAGAACACCAAGAGTATATTCCATCATTTTCTCAAGGAAAACCGGGATTGTCTGATTCCACTGTATGTTAACAGAAGCGGTGGGACATCTTAAAATACACTCTCCACATCCAATGCAGAGATCAGGATTGATAGATGCTTTTTTAATTACTTTGCCTTTGGGAACTACTGTCTTGATCTCGACAGGGTCGGACGAAGAGGGTGATGAGTCAGTGGTAATGCTATCAAAAGATATCGCGTTGCCTGGACAGTGTTCTGCACAACTTCCGCATCCTATACAGGTTTTCTTTTTTATTTTGGGACTCACATTTGAATGTTGCTCAAGTTTTCCCTTTCTTGATGCACATCCCATTCCCATATTTTTCAATGCCCCTCCAAAACCTGACAGCTCATGTCCTTTGACATGGGCGACAGATATCAGAGCATCGGCAGAGACAATCTCACTGCCTATATAGACTGTTTTACAGTGTTTCTGATTGACCTCCACAGCTGTTTCGCTTTTTCCTCTCAGCCCGTCCGCAATTATAACAGGTGCACAATCCATGCTTGAGTAGGAAAATCCGTTTTCCACAGCGGTTTTAATATGAGATGGGGTATTGCTTCTTGTTCCTGCATAGAGCGTATTGGCGTCAGTCAAAAATGGAATGGACTTGCTTTTTCTGATGGTTTTGACGATTCTGCTGATGTAAGGGGGTCGGATAAATGCCACATTACCCTGTTCTCCAAAGTGGAGTTTAACAGCGGCAAGATCATCTTTTGACAGAATATCGCTAATACCGGCAGCTTCAATAAGTCTCTCAATTTTGTCTGGCATATTTTCCCGAGAGTTTGCTTTGAAATCTGTGAAATATACAGTTGGCATCATAATTTTTATCTCCTTACCGTGAAAAAACATTGATTTTTTATGCACGGATTTGTTGGGTATTCAACAAAATGTTTTTTTTAGCCACTCAAGGACTTCTATCTCAAATTTTTTCTGGTCATCTGTATTTGACATCTGGTGATCCCCATCTTTTAAAATGACCAGTTTTTTTGGTTCTTTAGCGTTGCTATAGAGATTATATGCATTTTCAACAGGTACTGTAGTGTCCTTGTCTCCATGAAATATAAGAATATTATGGAGATCCCCCGCTTTATCAGTCAAATCAAAAATAAGATTATCCTCAAAAAAACTCAAGGGCAGGGCAGGGCGACGATCATTGCCATTCAGTGGGATATTAGCAATGGTAAGGCTGTTTACCGGAGCGGCACACAAAATCGCTCCCCATGGCGTAAGCCCTTTCTCTACAAGTCTTGACCATAAAGATATACATGTCGATCCGCCAAGACTGCTTCCAAAAAGAAAAATCCGCTGATCTGTGAGATTAAGGGCAAGGGTGTATTCAATTGCGTGGAGGATGTCCTGTACCCGTTTTGAAAGAGAAGTGTCTTTGACAAAATCCCCTTCACTACTGCCACATCCTCTGTGGTCAAATCTTAAAAACGCAAACCCGTTTTCTGGCAGAATGCGGGACATCAACTTCTGTTTAGCCGATTCCATTGACCCTTCAAGCCCGTGAGAACCTATCACAAGGGGAGGATTTGGATCAGCCGGAAGATGAAGCATTCCCTTAATTATTTTGTTGTCGCATGTAAATTTTATCTCTTTAATTTGTAAGCTCATTGTGAAAATAATGCGTTCCCTTCATGTATTTGATTTTTCTATTCAGGATTGTCTTTATGGTACAATAACATGCTTGTTTTTATGGCACACATAATATAGGATTTCAAGGCTTTATTCCGATTTGTTGAGAACTTACGACTTTTGTTCATACTGTCAGGTGTTATGATTTCTTTATGATTATGTATAGTTTTCCAGATAATTAAATTGGCAAGAGCACTGTAGGGGCAACCCTTTGTGGTTGCCCTTCAAAATTGAGAATGCCA
>JADGBP010000239.1 GCA_015231395.1 Desulfamplus sp.
CTGTATCTGGTGTGCAGTCTCAGTCCATCACTGTTGACCAGCAGATGAAAAGGTATCAGGTGCCTTGTATCGCCTTTGTAAACAAATGCGATAGAAGCGGTGCCAATCCATACAGAGTCGCCAAACAGCTTCGGGACAAACTTGGGCACAACTCGATCCTGATGCAGATTCCCATTGGACTTGAGGATAAACTCCAAGGAGTTGTAGATCTTGTTTCAATGAAAGCCCTCTACTTTGAGGGTGACAATGGTGAAAATATTATTGTCAAGGATATCCCTGAAAATCTTCAAAATGAAGCTGCGGAAAAACGTGAAGAGATGGTTGACGCAGTCTCCATGTACTCAGACGAACTGACTGAGGCGATACTTGAAGAGAAGGTAATCACTGATTCAATGATTTGGGGTGCAGTCAGAAAAGGCACGATCTCACGAGAAATGACACCGGTTTTCATGGGCTCAGCTTATAAAAATACGGCTGTACAGCCTCTGCTTGACGCAGTTCTCAAAGTATTGCCGGCTCCCATTGATATTAATAATGAAGCCATTGACCACGACCGCAATGGTGAAAGCATAACTCTCACGAGCGACTTTGATAAACCCACAGTTGCTCTGGCATTCAAGCTGGAAGACGGTCAGTATGGACAATTGACCTATATCCGTGTCTATCAGGGTGGATTGAAAAAGGGAGATACCATCATAAACAGCCGTGATGGAAAAAAATCCAAGGTTGGACGACTCATCAGAATGCATGCCGCTGAAATGGAGGATATTGATGAGATTCCTGCAGGTCATATTGGTGCAATGTTTGGCATTGACTGTGCTTCCGGCGACACCTTTGTAACTCCAGGCATAAACTACTCCATGATTGCCATGCATATCATGGAACCGGTTATCTCTCTTTCCATATCTCCGGTGGACAATAAATCCCAGATAAACATGTCTAAAGCTCTTAACCGATTTACCAAAGAAGATCCCACATTCAGAACCTATGTTGACAAAGAGACCAACGAAACCATAATTCAAGGCATGGGAGAGCTTCATCTTGAAGTCTATGTAGAGAGAATGAAAAGAGAGTATAAAGCAGAAGTTCTAACCGGTCAGCCAAGAGTTGCATACAGAGAGACAATTACTCAAAAAGCGGAATTCAACTACACCCACAAAAAGCAGACTGGAGGTTCTGGTCAGTATGGACGCGTTGCTGGATTTGTTGAACCTTGTGAGGAAGACTTTGAATTTGCAAACAAAGTTACAGGAGGAAGAATACCTACCAACTTTATCCCTGCATGCGAAAAAGGATTCAAAGGTTGTATGGTTAAGGGACCAAAGTTAGAATTTCCTGTTACCGGTGTCAGGGTCACTCTTATGGATGGTGCTTTTCATGCGGTTGACTCTTCTGAAATGGCGTTTCAGGCTGCTGCAAGAGGTGGGTTTCTTGAAGGGTATCTCAAGGCAAAGCCTGTTATCCACGAGCCTATCATGAAAGTTGTTATTGAAACACCCAATGAATTTCAGGGGGCATGCATGGGGCTTATCAACCAGCGCAGGGGCATTATTTTAGGTTCTCAGGAAGAAGGTGTCATGTCTGCCATTGAATCTCAGGTTCCTCTCTCGGAGATGTTCGGTTTCTCCACCATACTCAGGTCTGCAACTCAGGGCAAGGCACAGTTTTCCATGGAATTTTCTTCATATAAACAGGTTCCCCAGTCTGTAGCAGAGGCCATCGTAAAAGCAAAAGAAGAAGATAAAAAGAAAAAATAAGAAAAAGAGAGGGAAAAATGCTGAGAAAAGATCTTATTCAAAAAAGTCCTGTGGTGCAGATTCTGGGCAATGAATCTCTGGGTGAGGGCGGATTCGGTACAGTTATTTCCAGAGCTGGGGTTGGAAAGACACAATTTCTTGTACAGATTGCAATATCCTGGCTGCTTGAAGGTAAAAAGGTGATTCATATCAGCCTTGACGAGTCCATTGACAAAATCAATGTTCGTTACAAAGAGGGATATAACAATCTTATAGAGAGTGTGGGATATATAGATCCCCAGAAGGCTACCCGTCTCTGGGAAGACCTTGGGCCATGCAAGTTTGGAATTACCTGTCAGGAGAATACGTTCAGTCCCAAAAATATAAGGGATTACCTTGTCAGTCTTAAAAAGAACGACCTTGAAATGCCGTCAATGATTGTGATTGATGGTCTTGATTTTGACAGAGATTGTTCTTTTCTGCTGGATAGACTTTCAGAGCTTGCGGGTGAGTTCTCTCTTGCCATGTGGTTCTCCATGAAGAGCCACAGAAAGGAAGCGTTTACTGACAACGGTTTTCCGTTACAGCTTGACAAGGTTCAAGAACGTTTTAATAAGGCTGTATATCTGCAGCCTCAAGAGGATAAAATTGAAGTGGTAATTATGAAAGATGGGACAAAAGTCAATGAGAGACATCTTATTGATCCTGCCACCATGATGTTGGCATAATTATATACATTCAAGCCTGAAACATTATTTTTGACAATCGATGTTCGAGTTTTTTATAAGAATTAAAAACTTGAACATCGAAAATCTCAAGTGTAAACGCTCATGGCAGAGTTTCTGTCACCCCGGAAAATGAAAGCAAAAATGTATTTTCTTTGAAATAAAAAAATCTAACCGCAAGCTACAAATTACAAATCCCATCACATATCTTTATATTGCCTGTACAAATCCACAACTTTTGACACATAATTAATGGTTTCATTGTAGGGAGGAATACCCTCATATTTTCTGACAGCCTCAGGGCCTGCATTATATGCTGCAAGTGCAAGTCTCAATCTTCCATTGTTAACTTCAAGCATTTGTCTTAAATATTTGGAACCTCCCATAATGTTCTGGGATGGATTAAAGGGATCTGAAATATTCAAGGCATCGTAATTACCTGGCATGATTTGCATCAACCCCTTTGCCCCCTTGGGTGAAACAGCCTGACAGTTAAAAGCAGATTCTGCGGATATAACAGCTTTGATCAGGGCAGGGTCTAATCCATATATTAGAGATGCCTTTTTTATGATCGGATCAAATGCTGAACTGTTTGTTTTACGGAAAGACGACTTTATGTAAGTGCCACGTCTGTTGTAATACCCACTGCTTTTTCGTTCTGTTATAAATAATTTATATTTAGGACTATTGGGCACATTAGTAAAATGAAGCACTCCATTTTTATCTTTGTAAGTATAAATTTCTGCTATTGATACGGTTGGATATACAAAAAAGATTACCGTCATAATAAAAAAAAACAAATTAAACAGGTTCATTTTACCTCCGGTCATTTAATATTGTTGTTAGATCGTGTTTTTCAGCATAATACATCATAGATTCAATCAACAGTAAAGCAAATATAATGAAAGCAAATATAATGCCATAATCCTTAAAAACACTTGGGTATTTTTAGAAGACTCAAGGAGAGGAGGATTTCAAAGAAGACTCAATGGGGGATTTTAAAGGGGTAATTTAAACACAGAGGGTAATTTAAAAGACAAAATGCGGAAAAACAGAATACAGAGCAACAAAACGCAGAGCAACAGAATGCAGAGTAATAAAACGCAAAAAAATAAAATAACTCTGTAGAGATGCACGGTCGTACGTCTCTACAGAGTTATTGTTGTTGAGCCTGTTATTGTGTGCCTTTAAAGGCATGGCGGTTTATATTGAAGGAATAGGATTTCCCTTGATACTCCGTTCCAATGTGTCATCTAATTCCTGCTGAGAAAGCTCGGCGTTCTGCAATTCACCTGACATGTATTTACTGTAGCCATTAAGATCCATAAGACCATGACCACTCAAGTTAAAGAGAATAACCCGCTCTTTTCCTTCTGCCTTTGCTTCCAAAGCCTTTCTGATGGTTGCCGCAACCGCATGGCTTGTTTCAGGAGCTACAATCATCCCTTCTGTCTTGGCAAATATCATTGCAGCCTCATAGCATTCAAGCTGTTTCAAAGCCATTGGTGTCATCAATCCATGAGCAACAGCATGTGAAACAAGCGGTGACATTCCATGATATCTCAATCCACCGGCATGTATGGGTGCTGGAATAAAATCATGCCCTAATGAGTACATCGGCAGCATGGGGGTCATCTTGGCAACATCTCCATGATCATACGCATATGGACCACGGGTAAGAGTTGGGCAGGACGCAGGTTCAACAGGAATGATTTCAATGTCAGCACCATTGATCGTGTAATTATAATTTTAATAATGTGACGTGTCAAGCTGTAATCAGGCGTGTCAACAAATAAAAATAGACCCCGTCCGTCAATAAAGAGAAAGTAGACACGTTATGAAAGAAACACAGCACAATGATAT
>JADGBP010000023.1 GCA_015231395.1 Desulfamplus sp.
CCTCATACAGTAATGGTGAATTATTGATTGGTACCGGCGGAGGTCTTGCAAATCTGAGTACAGACGGTAAATGGAAAACTTTTAATAATGAAGATTCATATCTTCCGGATAATGATGTTCAATCTCTCCTTTCATAACAACGCTCCTTATTAATAAAAATTCAATTTACACCAGCATTTCTTGAAATTTGATACAAGCTAAAAAGATTTTACGAGAATAGTCAATAATTTTCTTCATTAACTACAATACCTTTACGAAATTTAGGAAATTTAGGAAATATCAACTTATAAAAATATTGAATACAACATGCAGGATATAAATAGTTCTTTAATATTGATGCCTAATATGCATTGCTATAATTTTATTGACATTTGGTTGTCTTAATTATACCTTATTGTATTAATTGTGTGCAGTTACGCATATTCAATAAATTAGAAACTTGCAACATTAATTATACAGGAGGAAAAACAAATGAAAACAAAAAGTTAAAATATGATTGGTAATGAGCATTTATAATGGTTGGAATGTTATATGCGACATAATTTATTAATTTACTCAAATAGGAAAAAAATAATGAAAAAATTTATATCTGTAATATTGGGTTTGCTTGTTTTCACATCTATTGCGTATGCAGCAATGTCTTATGAATGTTGGCGATACGTAAATGGTAAGCCAGAAGGATATATTAGTGTTACAGCTGATTCAAGAGAAGAAGCCGAAACTAAAGCATACGCTCGTTTCAAAGAATTAGGTTCACAGATAGATTATTGTAAATGCAAATAGTATTCTGTAGAGATATACAAACACTGATTCGGTAATTTTTTAAGTGGCTTTCATAACATACTTAAATTATTGAAAGCCACTTTTTTTACCGAACCATTGCCACTACATTGCCACAGTACATTTGGTTATCTCAGCTCAACTGGCAAACTCTTATCTCATAACTCACAGAGAACCTTACAAGGCGGGGTTCATTGAGTGCTTACGTCAAAATTCGGCACTGGTTCAGTTCAATAGGCAGTAAAAAATAGCGTTCCAATTTATATATATTGGATGCTGAAAAGAGTTTTCATATTAAGACCTTTTTCTATCATCCCTAAACTTACGGCAGGAACTTCTTTAGTCGTAAAGTGAGTTATGACGTAATTATGAATAACCCAATATACATTTAAAACGCGTTGAAGAGCATCTTTTGATTTAGCATATGTGTTTGTTTTTCTTCTAAATGAGGAACATTTCCGACGCATGGCACTATTGTTTGCTTCAACATGATTGGCGTGTGTTTCACTATCTGAAATGTTATTTGAGGTTTCAGGGTGAAGCGGGCATGTTGTCTGATACTTTGGTTTTTTGCGTCCTTTTTTATGTACCTGAGACCCTTTGTTTTTCAAGAATTCAGAGCGTAAAATTAATTTGAAGCCAACAATGCCGTGACCTAAAATTTGGTCGCAAATCTCTTTCCCCTTCATTTTTGAATTTGAAAAGTTCAATCAAACATCCGATTTTTTATTTTTCCACTCACCTCCTTTTGCAGTTATAAAAAATATAAATCCTGTATTTCGGAGCAGGACATCTCCCATATCCTCATTCAAGACGAACCTGAATTTTCAATCCTGAAAGTATTTCTAATTCTTTGCAACAAAGATCACCATAAGCCATACTAAGTAGCAATCTAAGTTACAATATATTTCATAAATATTTTATTAAAACGAGGAGAACCCAAATGCATCAACATATTACTGTAAAAAAAATCTTTATCACAACAGTTATTTTTTTGACTTTACGAGGAATGGCGTACACACAAACTTTATTTATTGACCCCGCCTCTCCTCTTGTGCAGGTGGGGGAAGAAATTACCCTAACTGCTACAAATACAGTCGGTGAAGTCAAATGGTCAGCGATTGAAGGAGAGATAGAGAGAATAGGAAATTCAGTTAAATACAAAGCACCAGATAGAGTTGCAATAGATGCTGTCACTGCAAAGGATTCATTTGGAAATGTTGGCACTGTAACTGTTGTGATTCAGGAAAAAGAGAAAATTGATGAAAGGTTTTCAAAGGAGAATGCGAGTTGGGAAATATTTATAAATAGAGATGATATTAATGATCTTTTAATATCTGATGATGGTTCAACTATATGGGTTGGAACCACTGGCGGACTTGAAAAAAGAGATACTTCTTCAGGAGAACTCCGTAGAGTTTACACAAAAAAAAGTGGGCTGCCGTCTAATAATGTCAATGCTCTTGCATCAGACAGTCAGGGAGGATTATGGGTAGGCACTGTGTCGTCTAATATAGAAGGTGACAATGGAGGCGGTCTTGCCCACCTGAAAGCAGATAATAATTGGGAGATATTTAATAAAGATAACTCTTTACTGCCATCTAATGATATTAATTCTCTTCTCTTAGATGATAAGGGTGGAATATGGATAGGAACTGGAGGCGGTCTTGCCCATCTAAAGTCAGATGGCAAATGGGAGTCGTTGTTCAAGAAAGCCTTGGCAGTAAAATCTTTACTGCCAGATGGTCATGGCGGTTTATGGGTGGGAACTTATTACGGTCTTGCTCATCTAAAAGCAGACGGTGAGTGGGAAGCCTTTGATAAAAAAAATTCTGATTTACCGAATAACAATATTAATGTTCTTGCTTCAGGAAATGAAGACGGCGGTTTATGGGTTGGAACTGACGGTGGTCTTTTTTATTTCAAGTCAGACGGTAAGGGGAGCGTATTTAATACAGACAATTCCAACTTACATTCTAACGAGATTAGCTCTATTCTCTCAGATGGTCAGGGTGGGATATGGGTTGGAACAGGCAGCGGCCTTTCTCATCTAAAAGCAGATGGTAAAGGGGACGTTTTTAATAAAAATAACTCATATCTGCCGAATAACACTGTTAATGCTATTACCTCATACAGTAATGGTGAATTATTGATTGGTACCGGCGGAGGTCTTGCAAATCTGAGTACAGACGGTAAATGGAAAACTTTTAATAATGAAGATTCATATCTTCCGGATAATGATGTTCAATCTCTTCTTTCGGACGGTCAAGATGGATTATGGATAGGAACTTTAGGTGGTGCTCTTGCCCATCTAAAGTCAGATGGTAAATGGGAGATTTTGAACACGAATGATTCAGATATTTTTTCTGGAGATACAAGATCTCTTCTATCAGATGGTAATGGCGGTGTCTGGGTAGGAACTTATTACGGTCTTGCCAATATAAAAGCAGATGGTAAATGGGAAGTTGTTATTTCAGATAACGGTATTAGGTCTATTATTTCAGATGATCAAGGGGGATTATGGATGGGAACTGACGATAGTTTAGGATTTGGTAGCGGTCTTGTTCATTTGAAGCCAGATGGTAAAAGAGCAATTTTTAATACGGGTAATTCAGACCTACCTTCAGATGATGTTAGCTCTCTTCTCTCAGATGATCAAGATGGCGTATGGGTTGGAACTAGTATGTTATTATTCGGATTTGGTAGCGGTCTTGCCCATCTAAAATCAGATGGTAAAGGTAAAGTTTTTAATACTGGTAATTCAGACCTGCCTTCTGACGATGTTACATCTCTTCTCTCAGATGGTCAAGGTGGAGTATGGGTTGGAACTGGTAGCTCATTACTTGGTACTGGAGGAGGTCTTGCCCATCTAAAATCAGATGGTAAATGGGATATTTTTAACACAGGTAATTCAGAATTACCTTCTGATGATGTCATGTCTCTTCTTTCAGATGGTCAGGGAGGGTTATGGGTAGGAACTGGCAGTTTATTATTAGAAGGCGGTCTTGTTCATATAAAATCAGATGGTAAATGGGATATTTTCCATTCAGGTAATTCCTATCTTACAGATAATATAATCCAGTCTCTTGCTTCAGACGGTCGAGGAGGATTATGGATAGGAACTATGTGGGGTGGTCTTAACCACCTTACCTTTCCCTCATTACAGATTAAGGATGAACAATATTTGACTAGTGGATGTGCTGCAATAATAATTGCTGGAGGCGGAAACACTTACGGTAATAATTTATGGGATAGCACCGAAAAAATAAGCAATGACATCTACAAAATGCTTAATAAGCGTGGTTTTCTACATACCGACATTTACTATATTTCTCCTCAAACATGGGCAGATTTCAACGGTGATGGTAGTCCTGACAATATCGTTGACGCCCCCAAGCCACAGAGACAGTTAGCTACAGCAGATATTCAGGCAGCATTTGACTGGGCAAAGACCAAAGGCTCACTTAACCAGCCTCTTTACATATTCTTTACAGACCACGGTGGAGAAAACCAGCTTCAGCTTTCACAAACACCCGGTGTTTACATCAAAGCCGAACAAATCAAAACAATGGTCGATGATTACCATATAACTACAGGTAACAAGGTCGTTTTTGTAATTGATGCATGTAAATCAGGGACAATGGTTAAAGCTCTTGCAGGAGAAAATATTGCAATAATCGCCAGCACAGGCGATAAAAATTTTGCTTATTTTAACACAGCTGAAGATCAGAGTTTCATGGGTTTCTTTGCCAAATATTTATTAAAGGGAAAAAATTTTCTTGAAGCTTTTCATGACGCAACAAGCGAACAGGAAAAGCTTGTCAGGAAATTGTCTGAATACAATAAGGTATCAGCGGGTAAGGGTGACGAGTTATCACAAGAGCCTCAATTTGATGATACAGGAGATGGTTTATATATTAAAACAGATGAAGGTAAATGGTTGCAACAGGTTTCCATCAATGGAGAAATTACAACTGCGGATATAACTCTGGCTGTTCAACCAGTTACCCAATCAGGTTTTGTTTCTGGTTTGAATCCAGTTCCTTTAAAAGCCAGAGCCTCTCTTGCATCAGGTATAGTCAAAAGAGTCTGGGCTGTTATTCGTCCTCCCCAAATGGATATTCTCGTTGATAATACAGGTGTTCCCATTGTGGCTCTACCTAAAGCTCAGTTTGGTCAAGCAAATCCAATTGCCACCAATGCTGAGGAAAAGAATGTCTGGGAAGGTATGTGGGACGGATTTATTTACAACGGTGAATATGAAATCACCTTTTACGCTGAAGATAACGAGAAAAATATTGAGAGTAGCGAATCAATAAAATTGACTGTTGGCGATGGTATGAAGTGTCCAGAAAAGGCATCACTAAAGGTGAGTGCAACTGGAAACAGCATCAATGATATTACTGGAAATACAGATAACACAGGTAAAATTGTCTATAAATCAGGTGATACTCTGAAAATATCTGTAACTGAAAATCTTGCCTATGGATATGACCTTTACGTTGCCCTGTTCATGCCAGATGGAAATTTTGCAGCTTTGAAAAATCCTCTTACAGATTCAAACCAGTTGCATAAAGAAATTTTTAATAAGCTCTATTGGGGTGACAGATGGATAGACGTAAACAGGAACAGCAGTATGGGTAAACCTGTAACAGTAGTTGATATGCTTCTGTCTCAGAATAAAATACCTTCTGGTCAATATTGCCTCTACGCCGCACTTATTCCTGAAGGTCAAAATCTGTTCAATGCAGCAGGTCAAGGTTTGTTTGTTCTTGATGGTATCTGTTTTGATATAAAGTAATATTAGTGATTGACTTTTAAATAATATACTAATATTTAGTAACAAGTTTTTTGGTTGAATAATATTATTAATCCTGAAGCAACGAAGAGAAGAATGGATATACTGTAATTATGAATAGAATTCAAGATAACTCCTTAAGGAGCAATTTGATATGAAAAAAATAGTATTTGTATCCGCTAATTTTTGCGTTCTTTTGTTTATTGCTACTATATCTTTATTTGTATTTCCAAATAATGCATTGGCAATTTACGATAAAATAGCCATTAACATTACTCCTAATGATAATGATGTAAATTTTTGTTTTGATTTTGACACTCTAACCTATGTACAAGGCAGTTCAACTGTAAATAAAGCATATTTAGCAGCAATAACAGACGCTGGAGATATTCTTTTTGTTTCTTTAAAAGAGCCTATGATTACTTCATGGACTCCTGTTATTCCAACCAATCAAATCCCTGCATTCATGGAACGAGGCAAAGAAGATACACCTGCTTGTATAGGAGAGTTTAACAAAGAAGCTATTAACAATATTGATTTGTATCTCGCTATCGGCACTTCGTTTGATGAAGCTTTGAGCCAAAATAGGTTGATTAGATTTTTTGATGGTTTTCCAACCACTCCGCAGCCTGAAAGAGAATGGACTGTAATGGTTTATATGGTCGGTTCTGATTTAGAGTCAAAATCAAAGCATTGGGCAAGCAAGGATATTTTAGAGATGGTTCAAGGTTCTGCTTTAGGAGTGGCAGGAAGTTCTGATCAGATTAAAAATGAAAATGATTCTGCAAATATTGTTGTTGCTACTGGAGGCTCTAATCGTTCAGGGTGGGATACCTTAAAAAGATCATGGATTCATAATGGTCAAAATTATGTTATGGAAGATTTGGGGCTACGCAGTATGACCGAGCCTGATAACCTTGTAGATTTTATAACATGGTCTCACAATAAATTTCCTGCTAAACATTATGCATTAATTTTGTGGAATCATGGTAATGGTGTCGAAGGTTTTGGACATGACACTTCTGGTGCTGATGACGGTACAATGATGGGGCTTCCAAAACTTCAGGAGGCATATCAAAAAACTCGTGAGCAAATAGGAAAGAACTTAGATATTGTTGTGTATGATGCCTGTCTTATGGCTTCTTTAGAAGTGGCACAGGTTACTTCGACTTTAGCAAATGCTATGGGTGCTTCTGCTGAATTAGAACCCGGACATGGCATTGACTACTCTTTCCTGATTAATGGGTTGCAATCCAGCAATATTGACAATGGAATCGATTTTGGTAAATTAGTAAAAACAGGTTATATTGAACATGCTAAAGCTCAAGGAACATATAAGACATCACAAATTACTTACAGTGTATTTGACCTTAGTGTTTTTAAACAATTTGAACAAACTTTTGAAAAATTTGCAGGAGCTTTCAAGCAGGAACTTCAATCTGCTTCTTCTAAACATGATAATTATGAAGCAACAAGTCGTGGATTAATTCAATCTGTAGGGTATCCAATAAAATCTGTCGGAAGATTATACAGTTTGGAAGAGAACAATATCCGTATTGATTTTTCAGGTTTTTTAAATAGTTTATCCTCTAATTTACCAGCCATAAACGATAAAATTGAAGCACTTAAAAAAGAGATGGATCAGTTAGTTGTTGATTATGAGGGAAATATCGATTACTTAGATAACTCCGCAGGTAAAATGAGCATAGATATTGGAAGCAATCTTTCCTATCTTTCCACTCTTCCGCAATCTTTCCAATGGATCAAAGATGGATTTGCGAGTTATAGAAAAACCAAAGCTAACGATGGTTACAACCCTGAAGGAACATTAGTCCCTTATAACTGTCCTGAAGGTATTGTTTGTGCTGATCTCCCAAACTGGTTAGAATTAGAATCAAGCGAAGTTATTAATATTGATGCTTACTTTGGTAAATTTTATGCTGATCACGATGATATTTTCCTAATAAAGCATCTATATCGTTATAAAGAAACAACTAATGACATTGAATTGCCACTAAAAGGAGGTGATGTTTGTTCGTATGAAATGTGTGTTAGTGATGGTTCGTGCCAAATAATAACTGTTACAGAAGATGGACAAGGAGTTTTAACAGGAGAGGCTGTTATTAATGGTTCTCCAGCAATACTGACATTCTGCCCAATCAGCGAAAACTCATGGTCAGTTTGTGGTGTTGCACAGAAAATTCAAAATATATGGGGAAGAGATGAAGAGTTGTCCTCAGATGATAGGATAACTCCTATTGTTTTGGAGGTCAGAAATAAGGAAACTAAAATCAGGAAAGGCACAACTGTATTAGTTCAAAATGCTGACAAGGTTATCTTGAACAAAGTATGTTCTATTACAGATAAAACAATTTTAGTCTCTTATTATGGAAATAATGGACAAAAACAGACAGAAAAAATATGCACTGATGATAAATGTGAAAGTGCAGGCGTTATTTTGAAATATGAATTGTAAATGAAACACACTAATTTTTTGGAGGAGCCAATGTATAAAAAGAATATCGCAATTATCGTTTTTCTCTCTTTTATTTTCTCAAGCTTTATCACACCAGTATTTTGCTCAAAAGCAGTCGCTGACGAGGTTACTACAACTTCAGAAGAGACGACTGAAGAAGAGCAAATTACAGTAGAACCCCCTTCTTTAGTTTTTTATCAACACCCTGAAGGTATTTATATAGAAGCAAGGAATATTAATATAGATAATGTTGTTGGTTTTACACTTAATGGAGAAAGCATAGATGAGTTTTGTGTCGGAATGGGAGAAGTTGATCAATTTATTCTGACAACAGAGACAGAAAATCCAGATGTTTTTAGCCTTTTACTTAAATTTCCTGAAGAGATACTGTTAAATTTATCAGGAAAGCATACTTTTGGATTAAAATTAGCAGATGGTACACAGATTGAAACACCCATGGATTTGAATTATGATTCGTCATTATTTGACGGAGATAAAGCTGGTGGACCAGCGGCTCCTAAATTAGTAACTCCTGCCTATAAAGCGACAGGAGTACCACAATCCAATGTCAAATTTAGTTGGAACTCAGCAGGAGCCACAAATTACCGAATCGTTATTAGTCAGAACTCTTCATTCAGTGGTTTTAAAGATTTAAATGAAAAAAGTAGTTGTGATAGTTCATGTTTTACAACTACAACCAAATTAACAAGTTACAATAAAAATATGGATATTTCTGGTCATACCTATTATTGGAAAGTACGTGCGAATAATTCTCAGGGTGCAATTTGGTCAGATCGTAGCGAATTTAGCACATCAGGTTCACCTAAAGTTACTCCACTTGCATCTTCTTATATGTCAGGATCTAAGATAGATTTTGGTGTGTATATAAATGGAGGAATTCATACAGGCATTGATATATTAACGCCAAATCAGAATCCAAGTGTATATGCTATCGCTGACGGAAAAGTAGAATATAATACCACCAGCAAAAACTATCCTACAAATGCGGACAAATACTGGAATGCATTTGTAGTTATCAATCATGGTAATTTCTATGCTTATTATGGACATCTTAACTCATCATTAGCTGTAGGTAGCAAAGTTACTAAAGGTAATCCAATTGGGACTATACGTAATGCATATAATCTTAAGACTAATGCCTTGTGGTTAAGTAATAACCACCTGCATATTTCTATAACGGTAGGGAAGCTATTAAATAATAGCTGGGGCTATCAAGCCACACAGGCTGGACTTAGTCAATTTGTTAATCCAAAAAGTTATATTGGATTGTAAAATTTAACTCAATTTCCACTATATAAAACTAAAAGGCTGCTTGAAAGTTAATCAGGCAGCCTTTTAATTTTTTGCATCAATCAAATTTGCTATAATCAGAGTTACTAACTATCAAAGCTGTACTTTTATCAAAGTAATCTCCTTATTATTCAACATAACTTTACCGTTGGTTATAACAAGACTGTAACTACAGTCAGCAAAATTTATAGCCTGAGATGTTTTTGTTGCTGGAATTTTAACCAAAGTGCCAGTTGTAGCATTGCTTAGATAGACCATTGCACCTGAGCGGCGAACCGTGAAATCACCACTTTGATCATCAATATTAACAACATTTGAGCCAACAAAGTTTACACACTCTACTCTTCCGCCAGATTGCACGTTAATTATACTACCGCCTGATGCTCCGAAAACTCTTACGTATTCACCATAATTTATGCTGCATTGATTAGATTGTTCCTTTAAAACATTATACGCATTAACATTTTCTGGTAATGTTAATGCGGTAGTTGTGAAAAATTGATTATCACCATAAATTTTTTCCCCCTCATTGTTACATACAACCAATCTGAACTGGTAGGTTGTATTAGGTGCTAACCCTGTAACATCAGCAGTAACTGTTTTATCAGATGAATCTCCTTCCGTATCATCTATAGAAGGTGTTTCAAAGCCATAACTTGTTGTTAAACCGTATTCAAAATAATAGGTTATTGCATTACCGTTTGGATTGATTACTCCATTCAAAGCAGCAGAGTCTAAAGTAATTGAATCAGCTATTCCTGTCGTTACTATTGGTTTAGAGGGAGATAGAGTATTATAAATTGCACTTACTAAAGAAGTTTGCCCACTTTCAATATCTACGGTTTGAGAAGGTGGTGTTGTCCAGCCGTTAATCTCCTTAAATTCAACAGTATGGCTGCCAACGCTAAGATTTGAAATAGTTATTTCGCTGTTATTCCATTCACCCTCGTCAATTCTCCACTGTGCTCCTTCTGTGATTGCTTCTTCAGGTGAAAGGCTAACCTGTATTGAACCAACGAGCTGAGTTGTTGTAACTTGTTGTAATTCCACAATAGAAATAGAACTATATGTATTTAGATAATATTTATGTGATGCTGAATTATATGATAACTGTGCTGCTGCAAATTCAGGTTCATTAAATCTCATAAAATTTTCAATATCAAACGTGCCAGTGTCATAATTATAATTAGATTGATACAAAGCTTTATCTGTTGAGCAAAATAGTTTGCCACCAATAATTGATATGTATTGACCTAATTCATTGTTTCCAAAAACAAGTTCTTGTTCAAATTCAGGAGCTGATTTCTCAGAAATACCATACTTTATTAAGCCATTGTTAAACTCCATAATATATAGATTTGTTTGGTGTACAGTAATTTTTTCAATATCTTTAACTTTTTCTGATATAGTATTAATTTTATCAGATGTTAGTCCATCATCTGATAACTTAATCAAAAAAAGACTATTCTGATTGGAAGCAACGTAAGCATTTTGTTCATCTATTATAGCAACATAAAATAGTTTTTCGTTACTATTTTTTGATAACTCTCCACTCAAATCAATACTTGATATTAAAGTCGGTCGAGAGTCATTGCTGTATAGATAAACACCGCCTTTTTCAGACAAAACTAAAATTTTGTCGCTTGTTATCTCTTTAATCTCCCGAGCTGTATCTTGTATATCCACAAAATAACTACTATTATCATTTCCTATGTAAAAAATACGGTAGCCACCAAGTCCTGATGCATAATACATCCAGCCTTTATCTTGATTTTTATTACTTATTTCTCCTCTCCATATCCATTCTGAACTAATTTGTTCAATATCATCTAAATTTTGATCTACTTTTAACAGTCCACCATGCCCAGATGCGATAAAAATATCATAATTTATTCCATTATCAGAATAATTAGAAAAGTCTATATCATAGGCATTCCCTGTAATATTAATAGTTTTAATAATATTGGGTTTATAAAAAGTCTCACACATTGCATAATTACTGTTCATTACAAACAAAATAAAGATTGAAAGAAAACAAATTCCAAGCAAAGATTTTCCTGATTTCATACACAGTTCTCCTATCTAAAAAAGTTTATTGAGTTATAATATACTGTTTTCAAAACTAATTTTTTATTCAACAAAAATAAAAGAGTCAACTACTTATTGGGTAGAAGAGCGAAATACTTTTTATCGTGCTATGTCAAAACACGCCCCTTGCCAAATCCAATTTCCAGCCGATGAAAAAACATCTTGTTGTTCTGGGGATAAAATACCATATACACAGTATTTTCCTTGAGTAATACCTTTGCCAAAAAAAAATCTAATGGTTATATTTCCCTGAATTTTCTAAAAAAGCTCATCTCCTGCAACTGGTAGTAACCACAAAAAAATTAGAGTCAAAAATAAGGATACTCAAGCATGAAACACATATTAGAATCAAGTCAAAACAACAGCTTTATAGATATAAATAGTTATCCAGACTGGCTCAAAGAACTTTGGGAATGGGCAGATCGCAATAATATCCCTGATTATCAGTATGTTGAATCTGGCTGGCGAAAAGGCTGGATTGGTCTGCCCAGAGATAAAGAGACTCTTTTTTCTATTACAGAACTTCACCTTTACAACAGCCAGCTTGTTGACCTTCCAGAATCTATAGGAATTCTTGGTCATCTTACTATGCTGAACCTCAGCTTTAACCAGCTCTCCAACTTACCAGACTCAATAGGTAATCTGACCAAGCTTACCCGGCTTGACCTTAACTTAAACGACTTAACTTCATTACCAGAATCAATAGGCAATCTAACCCAACTTACAGTGCTTGCTCTTAAGGCTAACGCACTTTCAACTCTGCCGAAATCTATAGGCAGGTTAAGCCAGCTTACAAAACTTAATCTTGGCTTTAACAGAGGCTTGGAGCTGCCAAAGTCAATATGTAATCTTAACCAGCTTAAAGAGCTTAATCTTGATGGCAACCGATATACCGAGTTACCAGAATTTTTATTCGGTTTAACCCAGCTTGTTGAGCTTGATCTCAGCTCTAATCGATTCTCAAAACTTCCTGAAGTTATAGGTAACTTGAAGAATCTCACACGTCTTAATCTTAGCGGCAATAGGCTGCTCTCAGAACTGCCGAAATCAATATCTAATCTGACCCAGCTTACCGAGCTTAACCTTGATGATAACCACTTTATAAAGCTTCCTGAATCAATCGGTAATCTTACCCAACTTACTAAACTTGACCTGCAATATAACAAACTGTCAGAGCTGCCTGTATCAATTAGTAATCTTAATCAGCTTGCGGAACTAAATCTTGGTGATAACCAACTGACAGCGCTTCCTGAATCAATCGGTAATCTTACTCAACTTACTAAACTTGACCTGCAATATAACAAACTCACCTCCTTTTGCAGTTATAAAAAATATAAATCCTGTATTTCGGAGCAGGACATCTCCCATATCCTCATTCAAGACGAACCTGAATTTTCAATCCTGAAAGTATTTCTAATTCTTTGCAACAAA
>JADGBP010000240.1 GCA_015231395.1 Desulfamplus sp.
AAATGTCAATAAAATAGAATAAATACAAAAAAGTACAGTAAGCGACCTTATAAGGAGAGACTTTAAATGATAGAAGCCACAGAAAAAGATAAAGCGGTCAAGTCAGCCATGAGCCAGATTGAGCGTCAATTTGGCAAAGGCTCCATCATGAAGTTAGGAGAAAGAGCTGTTCAGGAAGTCCCGATTATTCATTCCGGTTCATTAGCCCTTGATAAAGCTATGGGAATAGGCGGATACCCCAGAGGCAGGGTTATTGAAATCTATGGACCTGAGTCTTCAGGCAAAACAACACTGGCTCTTCATGCTGTTGCCGAATCCCAGAAAAAAGGTGGTATTGCCGCATTCATTGATGCGGAGCATGCTCTTGATACCGCATATGCCAGAAAGCTTGGCGTTGACTGCGACGAGCTTCTTGTTTCCCAGCCGGATACTGGAGAACAGGCATTGGAGATTGCTGATATGCTTGTTAGAAGCGGTGCCATAGATATGATAGTCATTGACTCGGTGGCAGCTCTTGTGCCTCGTGCTGAAATTGAGGGCGAGATGGGAGATTCCCACATGGGACTTCAGGCAAGACTTATGTCCCAAGCATTGAGAAAGCTTACTGCCACCATGTCCAGAACCAATACTACCGTGATATTCATAAATCAGATCAGAATGAAAATCGGTACTGTATATGGCAATCCGGAAACAACCACCGGCGGTAATGCCCTTAAGTTTTATGCTTCAATTCGCCTTGAAATCAGAAGAGCCGCTGCCATAAAAGAGGGTCAGGATACCATAGGCAACAGAACCAAGGTAAGTGTTGTAAAAAACAAACTCGCACCTCCTTTTAAATCTGTTGAATTTGATATCATGTATGGTGAAGGAATCTCCCGGACAGGGGATCTTCTTGACATGGGCGTTGATCTCTTA
This sequence comes from Desulfamplus sp., assembly GCA_015231395.1. Taxonomy (GTDB): domain Bacteria; phylum Desulfobacterota; class Desulfobacteria; order Desulfobacterales; family Desulfobacteraceae; genus Desulfamplus. Next base: position 916 of record JADGBP010000240.1, read on the forward strand.
ATAATTGAGAAAAGCGGGGCATGGTATTCGTATGAAGGAGAGAGAATGGGGCAGGGCAGACAGAATGTAAAAACCTTTTTTGATGAGAATCCAGAACTGTTTGAAAAGATTGAATCAAGGGTTCGAGATCAACTTGGAATAGGTACGGCACCAGTGGCGGGCTCTGTAAAAGTGGTGGGATCTCTACCAGTGGCGGGTTCTGTACCAGCAACCGGAGCCGCACCAGCCAAATCTTCAGCAGCACAAAAATCATCCAAGGCAAATCCATCTGCATCAGCGGCAGAATCAGCATCTGACAAGGAGTAAAAAATGCCAGGTGAGATAAGAATTGTCGGCATTGGTTAAGGCAATGAACATGAACATGACATGCGAAATAAGCATCATCGGCATTTGTTAAGGAGCGGAAAATGACAGGTAAAGAGGCACGCAAAATATTTATTGAATACTTCAAGAAACATAATCATCAAGTGGTACGCAGTTCTTCTCTTGTGCCTCAAGATGATCCAACCCTTTTGTTTACCAATGCCGGTATGGTTCAGTTCAAACGGGTATTTACAGGGGATGAAAAACGGGAATACTCCACAGCAGTAACTGCCCAGAAATGTGTTCGTGCTGGCGGAAAGCATAATGATCTTGAAAATGTGGGATACACAGCACGACACCATACTTTTTTTGAGATGCTGGGCAATTTCTCATTTGGCGATTATTTTAAGGAAAAAGCTGTTTTTTACGGATGGGATCTTCTGACCAACGGCTATGGCTTTCCTTCTGACAAGCTGTGGGTATCTGTTTTTAATAATGATGACGAAGCCTATGCCCTGTGGCGGGATAAGGTTGGAGTGCCTGAAGAGCGAATTGTCCGTCTTGGCGAAAAGGACAACTTCTGGGCAATGGGCGATACAGGTCCATGCGGTCCGTGCAGTGAAATTCACATTGATCGTGGTCCTGAATTTGGATGCGATAACCCAAATTGTGCGGTGGGATGCGACTGTGACCGATATCTTGAGCTGTGGAATCTGGTTTTCATGCAGTTTGAAAGAGATTCAGACGGAAATCTTACCCCGCTTCCCAAACCGAGTATTGATACTGGCATGGGGCTTGAGCGTATTGCGTCAGTACTTCAGAATGCACCAACTAATTACGACACTGATCTTTTTATCCCAATTATGAAAAAGGTGGAAGAACTCTCAGGAAAGAAAAAAGAAGAGTCAAAAGAAAGTGATGTGGCAATGAAGGTAATCGCTGACCACAGCAGGGCAGTAGCTTTTCTAATCTGTGACGGAATTTTACCATCAAACGAGGGTCGCGGCTATGTTCTTCGCAGGATAATGAGACGGGCTATCCGGTATGGTCGGTATATTGGTCTGACACGTCCGTTTCTTCATGAAACAGTTGCTACTGTGTTTGAGATGATGGATGACGCGTATCCTGAACTCAAGGACTCTGCAGCATTTATCTTGAATGTAGTAAGAAATGAGGAGATTAAATTTTCTGAAACCCTTGATGTTGGACTCAAACTTTTGCAGGAGACTATTGACAAAATAGAAGATCAGGCAAAGGCTGGGATTCAGACAAAATCCGGAGCTCAAACAGAACTCAAGGCAGAAGAAAAAGAAAATAGTTTAAACAAGCGAAAAAAAGAAATCTCGGGCGATGTGATATTTAAACTGTATGACACTTTTGGATTTCCGGTGGATATTATCACAGATGTCTTAAAGGGCACTGATATTACCCTGGATATGGAAGGTTATCATCATGCCATGGATGAGCAAAAAGCCCGCTCAAAAAGCTCTAAAACCTTCTCTGGTGTGGGAGAAGCCTTTAAGGTTCTTACCTCTCAGGGTATCAAAACCATATTTACCGGATATGACGAGCTTGAAACCATTTCAGATATTCTACTCATTGTAAGAGATGGCAAGGCAGTTGATTGTGCCTCTAAAGGTGATGTGATTGAGATCGTCACGCAAAAAACCCCGTTTTACGCAGAATCCGGCGGACAGGCAGGGGATTGTGGTGTTTTGGAAAGTCAAGACGGAAAAGTCAGGGTCAGAATTAAAAATACCATTGCTGATCCAGCCGGAATAAAAATTCACAGAGGAGTCGTGGAGCAAGGTGTGCTCAGAATTGGGTCTGCTCAATCTGATTCATTAAACTTGTCTAATTCGTCAATCCAATCCGGTTCGTCAACTCAACCTGATTCATTGGCCGTCCAATCTGGCTTGTCAGCCCAATGCGACTCGTCAGCTCAATCCGGCTCATCAGGTTATGTTTTAAAGGTTGATGCTTCCAACCGTACCTCCACAGCCCTGAACCATACCGCGACACATATTCTCCATTCAGCTCTTCGCAAGGTTCTGGGGGATCATGTCAAGCAAGCAGGTTCTCTTGTAACAAGCGATCGACTTAGGTTCGACTTTACCCATTTTTCCGCGATTACCCGCCAGGAAATAGTTGCCATTGAACAGTATGTCAATGCCAATATCCGGTTAAATGTGCCTCTGGAAACTATGGAAATGGGTATGGAAGAGGCTGTAAAATCAGGTGCTACAGCACTTTTTGAGGAAAAATACGGGGATCAGGTAAGGGTTGTCTCCATGGGAGATTTCAGCCGAGAGCTTTGTGGCGGAACTCATACCGGCAGAACCGGCAATATTGGTCTGTTCCAGATTGTTTCTGAGGCAGGGATTGCATCAGGAGTGAGGCGTATCGAAGCTCTTACTGGCTCAAAAGCCCTTGAGTATATTCAAAGTAATATGGAACTTATCCATAACAGTGCTTCTCTTTTAAAGACACCCAAAGAGGGACTTTCTTCAAAAATAGAAAGCCTTCTAAGTGACCGCAAAGCTGCTGAAAAAGAGATCATAGCCCTTAAGGCACAAATAGCATCCAAATCTATTGAAAACATCGGAGATGACATCAGAGATATCGACGGAGTAAAAGTGCTTGCCAAGCGTGTAGATATTGACAATCCTTCCCAAATGAGAGATCTGGCGGATAAATTCAAATCTAAAATTGGTTCAGGTGTTGTGCTGCTTGGTGCTGAATCAGATGGCAAGGCTCTTTTGATCTGTGTAGTCACTAAAGATATGACAGGTCGCTTTCATGCCGGCAATATTGTGAAAAAAGCTGCTGCAATTGTGGGCGGCGGTGGTGGTGGACGACCAGATATGGCTCAGGCAGGTGGTACAAAACCAGAATATCTCCTTGATGCTCTTAACTCGGTTTATGATATATAATATCTCCCAATTCGCTTATTTTTTAGCCTCAGCCCGAATTAATTGAGATACGGATACTATTATGTTTTATATGTAGTAACAAGCTGCTTATTGGTGTTAATAATACTTTTGAAGCATTGACCTGATAAGTGTGGATTTAGGGTGTTATCAGGGAAATCTT
>JADGBP010000241.1 GCA_015231395.1 Desulfamplus sp.
CATGAAATCGGGAATTTTCTTACACCAAGTGCGGCATGTATAATAAACAGGATAAACACTCCAAGAACCGCAAAAAACACTGCCGCAGGATAGCCGTGACCTGTGTCTGAAAGAAAGGATAGCTCCATGGTTTTTGCCACAAAGTTAAAAGCCCCTTTCCCAAAACGATACTTCCCACAAGCATCATATGTACCCACATGAACAGCCCCAGAACAAGACCTGTTCCGCTCTGGAGAAGATCAAGCCTTGCGGGAATCCTGCTTTTTCTTATTTTGTCGTTAATGATTAAACTTTCCATTTATCCTCCATTCTTCATTTAAATACACTTTTAGAAATTTCTCCAATCTCTCCAAGGTTTTCACAAACATGGATACCATTTTTCTTGAAAGCTTCAATTTTGGCCTGTCCTGTACCGCTGTTGCCACTTATGATTGCACCGGCGTGACCCATTCTTCTTCCCGGAGGTGCGGTCAATCCCGCAATGAATCCTACCACCGGCTTGGTCACATTCTTTTTTATGTACTCCGCAGCCTCTTCCTCTGCATTGCCGCCAATCTCTCCGACCATTACAATGCCCTTAGTATCTGGATCATCTTGAAATGCTTTTAAAACAGCAATAAAGTTGGTTCCATTAACAGGATCGCCGCCAATACCGATGCAAGTGGTCTGTCCCAGACCCTGCTTGGTAAGTTGATCAACAACTTCGTAGGTGAGAGTTCCAGACCGAGATATTACTCCAACAGGCCCTCCTGCCATGTGGATTTTACCCGGCATTATGCCAATCTTGCATTCACCAGGTGTTATTATTCCAGGACAGTTAGGCCCTATAAGACGGCATTTTTTAGTGCTGAGAAAATTTTTAACCTTTACCATGTCAAGAACTGGTATCCCTTCGGTAATCGCCACAATCAGGTCAACCCCTGCATCTGCTGCCTCCATAATCGCGTCAGCACAAAACGGCGGGGGAACAAATATAAGACTTGCATTGGCACCGGTTGCCTCAACAGCAGATTTTACCGTATTAAAGACCGGAATATCATCCATCTTCTGTCCGCCTTTACCCGGGGTAACGCCGGCAACGACGTTTGTACCATATTCGACACATTGCCTTGTATGAAACTGACCTTCCCGACCGGTTATTCCCTGAACAAGCAATCGTGTGTGTTTATTTACAAATATGCTCATATAAAATTTTCTCCTTTAAGCCACTGCTACCGCAATTTTTAATGCTGCATCTTTAAGGTCAACCGCACTTGTTAGATTTAATCCAGACTCGACAAGTATTTTTCTGCCAATTTCCACATTGGTTCCTTCCATGCGAACCACTACAGGAATATTGATACCGGTTTTTTTGGCAGCCTGAACTATGCCTTCAGCAAAAACATCGCATCGTAATATGCCACCGAAGATATTAATCAGAATGGCTTTAACTTTCTCATCCATCAAAATGATTCTAAGTGCATTCTCAACCATTTCCGCAGTAGCACCGCCGCCGACATCCATGAAATTAGCGGGTTTCGCACCAGCGTTCTTGATGATATCCATTGTTGCCATGGCAAGACCTGCACCATTTACTATATTGCCGACATTGCCATCAAGATTAATGTAATTAAGATTATATTTTGATGCTTCAACTTCCTTCGGATCTTCCTCATCAATGTCCCGATACGCAAGAAGATCCTTGTGCCGAAACATCGCGTTGGAATCAATATCCACCTTAGCATCCAGTGCAAGAACCCTGTTATCAACAGTCAGAATCAAAGGGTTTATCTCCACAAGGGAGCAGTCGTTTGCTACAAACAATGTGTAAAGCTGCCTTATCATGCCGGCAAATGGTTTCATGGCTTCAGAAGGAATCTCAAGACCAAAGGAGAGATCACGGATATGATATGCCTGAATACCACAAAGTGGATCAACATAAACCTTGATAATCTTTTCCGGAGTTTTTGCAGCAACCTCCTCAATATCCATGCCCCCTTCCTGGCTTGCCATTATAACAATTTTGGCAGTCTGCCGATCAACGAGCATACTCAAATAAAGCTCTTTGGCGATCTTTTGTCCGGCTTCGACGAGAATCTTTTTCACCTCTCTTCCTGCCGATCCAGTCTGGTGGGTGACAAGCGTCATGCCCAAAATTTGATCAGCAAGGGTTCCGACCTCTTGACGGGATGCGGCAAGTTTGACACCACCACCCTTCCCTCTTCCTCCGGCATGGATCTGGGCTTTCACAACTACCGGATATCCACCAAGACCATCTGCCACGATTAGAGCCTCATCTCTGTCATGCGGCGTGATACAACATCTCTTGATGCAAGCTCTTTTTTTCCTGGTTCATAATCTGGCATAAATCTGTATCCATCTTTATCAAGCAAAAGACCGCCGTCCCCGCGACACCCTTCTGTAGTAAGAATTCCCACTGGAACAATGGCTGTTGGATGGAACTGAACCGCCTCCATGTTTCCAAGAGGTGCCACGCCGGTCTCAAGAACAATTGCGTTTCCTATACCTTCAGAAATTACGGCGTTGGTGGTGACCTCATAGAGCCTGCCATATCCACCTGTGGCAATGGTGGTGGTTTTTGCAACATAGGCGACAAGTTCACCTGTAATAAGGTCGCGGACAATTGCACCATGACAGACAGCGTCCTCGTGGATCAGAGCAATTGCCTCTTTTCTCTCATGCACCTGAATTCCAAGCTCAATCGCCTTGTTGTCCATGGCATAAAGCATGGTATGTCCTGTACCGTCTGATGTAAAACAGGTTCTCCATTTTTTTGTGCCGCCAAAATCTCTTGAGGTGATCAGCCCATGAGCATCATTTTTTTCTGTAATGGTAACTTTTTGACCATTAATTACAACCTCTCTGTCTCCCTTTCTGACACGGCTCCAGGGAACTCCCCATGCACATAGCTGCCTAATCGCTTTTGGGGCAGTATTGACAAACATTCTTGCCACATCCTGATCGCATCCCCAGTCGCTTCCCTTTACAGTATCCTCAAAATGGACATCCTCATTGTCCCCTTCCCCTTTGATGCTGGCACCAAGGCTTGCCTGCATGCCACCCTGGGCTGCTGCAGAATGGGAGCGTTTTGCCGGCATAAGAGAAAGAACGATGCTGTCAAACCCCCGCTGCCGGGCGGCAATGGCAATCCGGAGTCCGGCCAGACCACCACCAATGATAAGTGAATCCGTATATATAACTTTCATTTATTCTCCTTAAATTATAATTGCTGACCGTTTTACATGGCAATTGAAAGAGTATTATCGTAAGGGGCTGATTGATCAAAGGCATCAAGCCACAAAGTATCAGCACCAATCTGAATATCAAAATCTTCCCATGTTACTGTCCACCCTTCACCGGGAATAATTTGAGCCTTTTCAAAGACGACTGGATCTCTCAGTGGTGCAAGCCCTTGTTTGCTAAAAATAGATTCTCTTTTATCAACTATAAAAACATCTCCATTGATAAAGGTCATCTTTAAACGATAGCCTGTCAATGGTTCAACTGCTGATAGACGTGGACGTTTCATGGATGCCATTTTTTCCACTCCTCAATTAACTGGTTTCTATTTTCAGTAATCCATTCCATCACTTCACCTTTTAAGCCTCTTGGAAACATACCATCAAAAGCCAATGTTTCTAAATAAATCAAAACATCAATTTCTCCCCCTACTAAGTGAACATGCATAGGTAGATGATCATCTTCACGCAACTCAAGGCGGTATTTATTACGAAAGCGATGTTTAGTGGTCAAATTTGATTATAGCCTTATCCCAATCACAGTAAAAACTAACCAAGCCAAGAGTCCAAGTGCCAAGAAAAATATGGTAAGCCTATTTTTCAACACTTTCAGATATTTTCTTGCACCACCGCGATTTTTTTGATTAAACCACTCTAATTTGTCAAACCAGCCCCATTTCATAGAGAGTCTGTAAAGTCCAATTGTTCCATGAAGCTCAACAGCAAACAAAAGAACAAAATATAAAGGCCACATATTGTGAGTAATAAATCTTCCGGCTGACAACTCAGCATTAATCTGACCCGGGTTAGTTAGCATTATGAAAAGATGGACAGAGCCAAGAAAAAACATGATAAAGGCGGTTACCACCTGTATATACCAAAGATTTGTATCTTCATGCTGCATCATGCCCATCTGGGATCTGAAAATAGCATGTTGTTTCCATGAAATCGGGAATTTTCTTACACCAAGTGCGGCATGTATAATAAACAGGATAAACACTCCAAGAACCGCAAAAAACACTGCCGCAGGATAGCCGTGACCTGTGTCTGAAAGAAAGGATAGCTCCA
>JADGBP010000242.1 GCA_015231395.1 Desulfamplus sp.
ATTAACTATATTTTCGGTCTCGTTTTCGAGCACGGATTTCAGTTTAGTGTTTAACAGGTATTTTGAAATGGTTTTGAAAAGCTCCTTGGGGCGAATAGGTTTTGCGATATAATCATTCATGCCGGCATCAAGACATTTTTCCATATCTCCCTTCATGGCATTGGCAGTCATGGCTATAATGATTGTATCTGCATGAACAGGACTGTTACGTATTCTCCGGGTTGTTTCAAAACCATCCATTATCGGCATCTGAATATCCATAAGAACAAGATCGTATTTAGTTTCAGAGAGTCTATGAAGAGCTTTTTCACCATTGTCTGCAATATCGACCGTGCATCCTGTAACTTGGAGAACCGCCACTGCAATTTCCTGATTTGTAGTATTATCTTCAACAAGCAGAATATGTGCACCTTTAAACTTGTCATGGTAAAGAGATGAGTCTGTGACAAATCCTTGGTCAACTTTTACATCTTTGCAGAAAATTCCAAGAATAGCGTCCAGAATGGTTGACGGGTTTACAGGTTTTGTTAAAAAGGCATTAACCCCAGCTTTTTTAGCAGCAATAGACTCATCTTTTTTATTAAATACAGTCATCATAATAATGGGAATATCAGATTTTTTTTCATTCCGGATTTTGTGGGTAAGTTCAATGCCATTACCATTATCCATTCTTAAGTCTGTAATGATAAGTCCAATCGGATTGTCAGTATAACGATTAGTATTAAAAAGCTCTAATGCCTCATCTCCTGAAGATGCGAGCGAAATGTCTTTAACATAATGTTGAAGAATTTTTTGTATAACTTCTCTGCTGATATAATGATCGTCCACCACAAGAACATGCATAGTCTGAAGCATGCCCGGAATAACCATATTCTCAAGAGGACTCTTTGTGCTGATAGACGTACTCAATTCAAAGAAAAAGGTGCTTCCTTCACCAAGAGTGCTTTTTGCCCAGATACGCCCGCCCATAAGCTCTGCAAGACGTTTCGTAATAGTCAGACCAAGACCTGTTCCACCATATTTTCTGGTTGTTGAAACATCCTCTTGTAAAAAAGGCTCAAACATTTTATCAAGGTGCTTTTCAGACATACCAATGCCATTGTCCTGAACAAAAAACTGAAGACTAATCTCTGACTCTGAAATCTGGAGATACTCTACACCAAGCAGAACAACTCCACGTTTTCCGGAAAACTTGATGGCATTACTAACAAGGTTTGTGAGTATCTGCTGTATTCTTAATGAATCGCCTATAAGCATACAAGGAATTTCAGGTTTAATATCCATTATAAATTCGATATTTTTCTCAAAAACAGAATATGCAAAAGTATCTCTGATTCTCTCCAGAATCTGGAACAGATTGAAATCTTCAAATTCAATATCAAGCCTGCCTGCTTCAATTTTGGAAAAATCAAGAATATCATTAATGATACCAAGCAGAGAGTAGGCGGAGTTATTAATCATTTCAAGATATCGTCTGATTGTGGAAGAGAGTCCTGTTTCAGCAAGTGCAAGGTCAGATGCGGCAATCACACCATTCATGGGTGTTCGGATCTCATGGCTCATATTGGCAAGAAAAAAACTCTTTGCCGTTGTGGCGGATTCTGCATCTTCCTTGGCTAACATCAAATCGTGATTAAGGTTTTCAAGCTCAATGGTTCTCTCTTTTACCCGTTCTTCCAGAGATTGATTTGCCAGAATTAATTTTGTTTCAGATAATTTTAACTCATCTGTTCTGTTGCGTATCTCTTCAGCCATATTATTTACGGCAGATATAATATCATTCATATCTCTTTGAGGAACAGCTTCAAGACGGAAATTGTAATTTCCCTCAGCAATATTACAGATAGCAGGAACAATATTATTCATAGGTCGAGTGAAGAGGAGCTTTAAAACAATTCTCGTGCCCAAAAAAACACTTATAAGAACTATCAACACAATGCCAATGCCAATAATAGTCATTGTTTTGACCATGTTTTTTATATACTGCTTGGAATAAAACACCTCGATAAAACCAATATTATACACTTTGTGGTTAATAGGATCTTGTTTTATCATTTCCAATCTTATTTTTTGTATGTCAATTCCTTCCTGAGGTAATTTTTCAAACAGAACAAGATTACCATCCGAAACTTTAATACCTGTTATCAACTCTGTTTTAAGATACACATTAGATGCGTGTTCTATTTGAGCAATATCCATATCCCATACTGATGCTGAAAGCATCGTGGCAATATCATCAGCTATTTTCTCTATTTTTGCTTCCCAATTTCTTTTTTCATTCACAATTGTGACTGTAAAAAAAATACTTCCTATAGATGAAACAATCAAGCTTATGATAACTGTAAGGCTTATGACCAGATCATTTGTAATGGTTCTATTTTTAGGGTAATTCCATATAAACATAAGCATCTTCGCTGCAATTGTTGCTGGATTGAAATTCCTGTACGAGGACATAATTTAATTTAAACCTAAATTTACTCATCATTGATTTAAGTTTTAAAGCGTTGCCAACTCAAAATTTGAATTTACTCATCATTGCTTTGAGTTTTGCCGCAAGCGTTGCCAACTCAAAATTTGAATTTACTCATCATTGATTTAAGTTTTGTCGCAAGCGTTGACAATTCAAAACTTGAATTTACTCATCATTGATTTAAGTTTTGTCGCAAGCGTTGACAATTCATTCGCTCTTAAATCAAGTTGATTACCAGATTGTGATATTTCTGAAGTGTATTTGTCCATCTGTGCAATATCTTTTGCAATCTCTTCTGAAACAGAAGCACTCTGGGCAACACTCTGGTTGACATCTTTAATTCCAAAAGAAGCTTGGGAAACATTTTCTGCAATCTCTCTTGTTGCTGATGATTGCTCTTCCATGGCTGAGGCAATGTTGTTAATAATATCACTCACCTCCCCAATAACCTGTGATATCTCATTGATCTGGGTAATACTCGCTTCTGTTGAACTTTGAATATTATTGATTCTGTCCTTGATTTCCAGAGTTGCTCCGGCAGTCTGTTTTGCAAGCTCTTTAATCTCATTTGCTACAACCGCAAAACCTTTACCTGCCTCACCCGCTCTGGCAGCCTCAATGGTTGCGTTAAGGGCAAGCAGATTGGTCTGACCTGAAATTTCCGTTATTACCTCAGTGACTTTTGAGATATCTCTTGCTGCCTGTCCAAGGGTATTGACTCGCTGAAGAGCATCTACCGATTTTTTAACCGCTTCAGAAGTGATGTTACGTGCTTTTTCTGAACTTCCCGCAATTTCCTTTATAGTACTGGTCATCTGCTCTGCCGCAACTGCCACAATGTTAATGTTTGCGGTTGCTTCCTCACATGCCGAGGCAACAGAAGCCATGTTTGTACTCATCTCTTCAGCTGCTGAGGCAACACTGCGTGATCTGTCCGAAAGACTTACAACACGGCCAGACATGGATGCTGAAATTTGTGAAAGCTCGCCGGCAGAACTGTTTAGCACCACAGCATCAGATGAAACATTTCTAATCAGACCCTGAAGTTTCTCTACAAATATATTGAACCAGCCGGAAAGATCTCCTATTTCATCATTGTTACTGATGACCAGCCGCCGAGTAAGATCCCCCTCCCCTTGGGCAATATCTTTGACCATTTCTACAGAACTGTTAATAGGTTTGGTTACAATAATCTGGAGACAGATGATAATGGTAAGAATCAGGGCTATCACAATGAATGCTGAAAGGATAATCTGGTATGTGACTGATTCTTGAATGCTTTTATCAAAGAGATCATTAAACTGTGCGATTGAATCTTGAGTCTGCCTATGTCTGTTTTCAATCTGCTTATTGATTAGATCCTTTGTGAAATAAAAACGAACCGTGCCCACTTTTTCACTTTCATGTACGGCATCTCCCACAATGGAGAGAGATTCATCCAACTGAATACTTTCCGGAATACTTGCTCCTGTGATGACATCAGGATCTTTCCATGCTGCCCCAAATGGTTTGTCGCTGCCATCCATAACCGTGATTGCGGTTATTCCATCTATTTTCATATAGTTTTGAAGGAGCAAAGAAAGTCCTACTGCATCCACATTATAAAGAAAATTTTGCGTTATGCTTCTGCATATTTCCAGATTAACATCAAGATTGTTCATCAATGACTGATTTAATTTTGTTGAATCTTCTTCAAGAGATTTTGTCTCTGACTGCTCAAACTCTGAAATGATAAGTTTTGACATTGAAAGTTGAAGTCTGATAGATATTACACTGCTGATCGTAAGCAAAATAAATACAATAATGCCACATACTACAGATGCTTTTAAAGAGAT
>JADGBP010000243.1:0-179 GCA_015231395.1 Desulfamplus sp.
ACGCAGCTTGACCTCAATTATTTTGCGATTAAAACTCCTTAAAATAATTAAATATCAGGAAACCTGTTTTTGATGCCAAGAGTATGCTCAAGTCCATATCCTGTTCTGAGAAGAGACATCTCATCAAATCGGTTTGCCATAATCTGTAATCCAATAGGCAAACCTTTTGAAGAAAACCC